>DASXAN010000150.1:0-7054 GCA_036406755.1 Gemmataceae bacterium | reverse complement strand
TCCAACTCAGTGCCCGAGCAGCCGCACCTTGGCCGAGCGGGCGGCGGCCGCCAGGTGCCGCAACCCCGGGGCGCGGTCGAACCACCGCGGCGGGGCCACGTCGCTGCGGGAACTCCGCTGCCGGCCGAGGTTCGGGACGGCCATCAGCGTCAGGACGTCGGGGTTTTGGGCGCGGAACGTGGAGTAGGCCCCGTCGATCGACATCGGCCCGCCGTCGGCGTGGCCGGCCGGCCGATCCGGCAGGGCCTCGAGGAAGGCGATGAACCGGTCGAACACCGGGCCGTTGACGCCGACGAAGTGCGTCGTCATCAGCGGCTTGGTGACCGGGACCAGGGCGGCCAGCCCGGCGTGGTCGGGGCCGGCGACGTGGCCGAGGTAGACGAACCCCCAGTCCTCGGCCCGGAGGCGGTCCACCACGGCCGGCTCGCTGGAGCGGAACTGGGGGGCGACGGCCAGGTCGTCCTCGACGATCAGGACGTTGCGGGCCCCGGCGGACCGGGCGGCGCGGACGACGCCCAGGTGGCTGAGGAAGCAGCCGCGGCTGCCGGGGGTGGGGAAGCCGGCCGCGGCGTCGGGCCGCACGGCCGGGAACACCTCGACCCGGCCCGGCGCCAGCGGCAGGCCGGCCCGGTCGAGCTCGCGGACGACGGCCCGGAGGCGGTCCGGCCGGTCCGGCAGGTTGATGACGTAGACGCGGTCGAAGTAGTCGCGGGCGGTCATGGGGCGTCCGAGACGGGGCGGACCGGCACCCCGGAAGTATATCAGTCCCGGTGGGAACCGGACGCTCGGGGCCGCCGGCGAGCGAACTCGGGTTCGCGGATCGGGGCGATGCGGTAGAATCGGAGCGAGGAGGCAAACCAATGGCGAGCGCACCCGAACTGCTGCCGGCCGATGTGGCGGAGGTAGCCCTGCCACCGCTGGAGAACGGCGACCACCTCGACCAGAAGACCTTCCACGCGCGGTACGAGGCGATGCCTGAGAACGTCAAAGCCGAGCTCATCGGCGGGAGGGTATACGTCGTGGCGTCGCCCGTCCTGATCCCCCACGGCCGGCCGCACGGTCGGCTGGTCGCTTGGCTCTCCAACTATCAGACCGCGACGCCCGGCACGGACGTGTTTGACAACACCAGCACCATTCTCGGCGGCGACAGTGAGCCGCAGCCGGACGCCTGCCTGCTCATCCTCCCCGCGTGCGGCGGGCAGACGCGGGAGGACGACGACTGGCTCACCGGCACCCCGGAGCTGATTGTCGAAGTGGCGTCCAGCTCCGAGTCGTACGACCTGCACGAGAAGCGCGACGACTACGAGCGCTACGGCGTCCGGGAATACGTCGTGTATGCCGTCCGGCAGCGGCGGGTGTACTGGTGGGTGCGGCGCGGCAACCGGTATGAGGAGTTGTCGCCCGGGGCGGACGGCGTGTTTCGGTCGGAGACTTTTCCTGGCCTTTGGCTGGATGCCGCCGCGCTAATTCAGGCGAACGGCGGCAAGATCAACGACGTGCTGCGGCAAGGGTTGGCGGCCCCGGAACACGCAGCGTTCGTGGCAAAACTGGAGGCGGCCCGGAAACGATCATGACAAACCTGCCCTGCTCCCTGTCCCGCCGCGACTTCCTCGCCCGCTCCGGCCTCGGGTTCGGCGCGTTGGCCCTCGGCGGCCTGCTCCGCGACACCGGCCTCTTGACCGCCGCCCCGGCCATCGACCCGCTCAACCCCCTCGCCCCGCGGCAACCGCACTTCCCCGCGAAGGCCAAGCGGATCATCCACATCTTCGCCAACGGCGGCCCGTCGCACGTGGACACGTTCGACCCCAAGCCGGCCCTGCAAAAGTACGCCGGCAAGATGCTCCCCCGGCCCAACCTCGGCACCGAGCGGAAGACCGGGGCCGCGTTCCCGTCGCCGTTCAAGTTCCAGAAGTACGGCGAGAGCGGCATCGAGGTCAGCGAGCTGTTCCCGCACGTCGCCGAACACATCGACGACATCGCCGTCATCCGGTCGATGCACGCCGACGTGCCCAACCACGAGCCGTCGCTGTTGCTGATGAACTGCGGCGAGGCCCGGCTGATCCGCCCGTCGATGGGGTCGTGGCTGACCTACGGCCTGGGGACCGAGAACCAGAACCTGCCCGGGTTCATCGCCATGTGCCCGGGCGGCTACCCGATCCAGGAGTCGCAGAACTGGCAGGCCGGCTTCCTCCCCGGCGTCTACCAGGGCACGTACATCGACACCCGCCACACCGACCTCGACAAGCTGATCGAGAACGTCCGCAACTCCGTCACGTCCCGGGCCGACCAGCGGCGGCAGCTCGACCTGTTGCAACAGCTCAACCGCCGGCACGCGGCCGAGCGGCAGCAGGACCCGCAGCTCGAATCGCGGCTCCAGTCGTTCGAGCTGGCCTACCGGATGCAGTCGGAGGCGGCCGACGCCTTTGACGTGGCCCGGGAGCCGCAGCACGTCCGCGACCTCTACGGCCCCGGCACCCAGGCCCGGCAGCTACTCATCGCCCGCAAGCTGGTCGAGAAGGGGGTGCGGTTCGTGCAGGTGTGGGCCGGGGCCGGCCAGCCGTGGGACAACCACGACGACATCGAGGTCAACCACCGCCGGCTGGCCAAGGACTGCGACCAGGGGATCGGGGCACTCTTGACCGACCTGAAGCAGCGGGGCCTGTTCGACGAGACGCTGGTGATCTGGGGCGGCGAGTTCGGCCGCACGCCGACGGTCGAGCTTCCCCAGGCGGGGGCGAACGCCGGCAAGGTCAACGGCCGCGACCACAACCACTGGGGCTTCACCTACTGGCTGGCCGGCGGCGGCGTCAAGGGCGGGCAGGCGTACGGGGCGACGGACGAGTTCGGGTTCCAGGCGGTCGAGGACAAGGTGCACGTCCACGACCTGCACGCGACGATCCTGTGGCTGATGGGGTTCGACCACGAGCGGTTCACGTACCGCTACGCCGGCCGCGACTTCCGCCTGACGGACGTGCACGGCAAGGTAGTCCGCGATCTAATCGCCTGATGGGGGACCAGTAATGCGGCCGGCCTCGCGGACGCCGGAGGGTCAGCCGAACCGCTGCCCGGTCTGCGGCCGGGCCGTGCGACTGGAGCCGTCGTGTCCGCCGGGCGACGCCCCGTCCCCGTCCTGCGGCAGTCTGCTGTGGTTCCCCCGCCGCACCACAAGCCGACGAAGGCTGCGGCTGATTCCGGTTGTTGTCGTCTTACTCGTTGCCCTGATGGTGACCGTCGGCTACATGACCCTCCCAATCTTGGAATGGGGCATTCTGGCGACCCTCGCCACGGTCCTGTTTGCTCGTCAAGTCGTCGCATCCGCGGGGGCCGCCTGGCGCGGCCTGGTCCTTCACCTCCGCTGATTCGCCCCGCAGGTCAACTGTCATGACGGACATGGGCACTGGATTTGCTTCCCTCGCCCCGTGGCGTTTGTCGTCGCCCCGGAACGGGAGGATCCTACCCCATGACTCTGCTACGTTGGGCCCTGGTCCTGGCGGTCATCGCCGTCATCGCCGGCTTGCTCGGCTTCACGAACGTCGCCGGCGCCTCGTGGGACATTGCCAAGTTCCTGTTCTTCATCTTCCTGGCCGCGGTCGTCATCCTGTTCCTGCTCGGGATGTTCGCCGCCCGCACCGTCGCCGGGCCATAGCGGCTCAGCGCCGCTTTGGGAGGGCGAGGCTCCTGCCGAGCCGGCTCGGCAGGAGCCTCGCCCTCCCGGCGTTTTCGGCCGCAACCTTGCCGCCGTCGGTCGCCGCCGGGTACACTGGCCCTGGCACCCCGGAGGACTGACCATGCGCGACGTGCTGGACTGGCTCGGCAAGCACCACGAAGACATCGTCCGCAACCTGGCCGACCTGGTGGCGGTCCCCAGCATCTCCACCGACGGCGAGCACGCGCAGGAGGTGGAGCGGACGGCCGCCCTGACCTGCCGGCAGATGCGGGAGGCGGGCTTGCAGAACGTGGACGTCCTGCGGGTGGACAACTCCCTGCCGTACGCCTACGGCGAATGGCTCAACGGCCCCGACAAGCCGACCGTGTTCCTGTACGCCCACCACGACGTGCAGCCGATCAACTTCGAGGGCCAGTGGAAGAGTGACCCGTGGAAGCTGACCCGCCGGGACGGCCGGCTGTTCGCCCGCGGCTCGGCCGACGACAAGGGGGCGATCGCCGCCCAGCTCGCCGCCGTCACCGCCTTCCTCAAGACCCGCGGTTCGCTGCCGGTCAACGTCAAGGTGCTGGTCGAGGGCGAGGAGGAGGTCGGGTCCCGCAACCTGATGCAGTTCTTCGAGCGGTACAAGCAGAAGCTCCTGTCCGACGTGATCGTCGTCAACGACACGGAGAACCTGGAGGTCGGCCTGCCGAGCATCACCTACAGCCTCCGCGGCATCGTGGCCGTGCAGGTCGAGGTCGAGACGGCGACGCTGCCGGTCCACAGCGGCATGGCCGGCGGGGCGCTGGCCGACGCGGCGATCGCGCTGAACGCCATCCTCGGCCGGCTGTCCTGGAACAACGGCCGGTTGCCGATCCCTGGGCTGTACGACTCGGTCCGCCCGCTCACCGACAAGGAGCGGCAGGCGATCCGGGCGCTGCCATTCGACGAGGCGAAGCTGCGGCACGACCTGGGCATCCTGCCCGGCGTCAAGCTGGCGTGCGAAACCGGCAAGGGCGTCTACGAGCAGACGTGGCGGAACCCGGCCGTGACGGTGATCGCCCAGGAGGCCAGCTCGATCAAGAGTGCGTCCAACCAGGTGCTGCCGAAGGCGGCGGCGATCGTCTCCTGCCGGATCGTGCCGGACCAGGACCCGGGGCAGGTCGAGAAGGCGCTCACCGCGTTCCTGACGAAGGACCCGCCGTGGGGGGCGAAGGTGACGGTCAAGCCGCAGGGCGACGTGAAGTGGTGGATGACCGACCCGAACGGGCCGGCGTTCGAGGCGGCCCTGGCGGCGATGCGGCAGGGGTACGACCGCGACCCGATCGCCATCGGCTGCGGCGGCACGATCGGATTCGTCGGCCCGCTGGCGGAGCTGTTCGGCGGGGCGCCGGCGCTTCTCTTGGGGATCGAGGACCCGCAGTCGAACGCCCACGCCCCGAACGAGAGCCTGCACGAGGGCGACTTCAAGAAGTTGATGGCGTCGCTGGCCCACCTGTTCGAGAACCTCGGGAAGCTGCCGCCGGGGCGGGTGAAAGGGTAATGAACCCGATCGACGCCCTGTTCCACAGCCGCCGGGCCGCCGTCCGCAAGGTGTTCGTCCCGTTCGTCCCGGCCGGCGACCCGGACCTGAACACCACCGCCCGCCTGCTGCCGGCCCTCGCGACCGCCGGGGCCGGCCTGATCGAGGTCGGCTTCCCGTTCAGCGACCCGATCGCTGACGGCCCCGTGATCCAGGCCGCCTACACCCGGGCACTCGCCCGCGGCGTCAAGCTCGACCAGATCTTCGACGCCGCCCGCCGCGCTGCCGCCGACCCGGCGCTGGCCCGCGTCCCGCTCGTGGGCATGGTGTCGTACAGTCTGATCTTCCGTCGCGGCCCGGAGCGGTTCCTCGACCGGGCGAAGGAGTCCGGCTTCAGCGGCCTGATCGTGCCCGACCTGCCGCCGGAGGAGGCCGAGTCGTTCTGCGCCCTGACGGCATCGCGCGACCTGAAGTGCATCCTCCTCATCACCCCGACCACGCCCCGCGACCGGGCCGCCCGCATCGCGAAGCTCTCGACCGGCTTCCTGTACTGCGTCAGCGTCACCGGCATCACCGGCGAGCGGGACCGGCTCCCGACCGAGCTGCTCGACCAGCTCCGCTGGCTACGGACGCGGACGACACTGCCGTTGTGCGTCGGGTTCGGCGTCAGCCGGCCGGAGCACGTCGCGATGCTGCGGGACGCGGCCGACGGCGTGATCGTCGGCAGCGCGATCGTGCGGCTGCTCGGCCAGACCGGCGAGCGGTCCGCCGACGCCGTGATCGCGGACGTCGAGGCGCTGGTCCGCGAGCTGGTCGCGGCACTGGAGTCGTAGAGCGGACACGGCCCACCGCAGTTACCAATCAGGGTCGTTCGTCCCCGGGGGATCGACTTGCCCACGCTCAAGGCGTTCGTGTTGTGTGACAACGTCACCGACCACCCTACGGACGGGGATCGGAAGGACTTGCAGGGGGCCGGCCTGTCACGGCTGGAGTGCCCGGGGCCGCCGCCAGTGAAGTTGTCCTTCTGGGTCTTTGCCCAGTTGTCCGACCAGAAAGCGACGGGGGAGGTGCGGCTGGCGGTGACGCGCGCCGACTCGGGCCGGCGATACTTCTTTCGCCCGGTGACCGTCCGGCACCAGGACCCGGTGCGAGCCACCGTGTTTTGCATCCGCTTGTACGATTGCGTCTTTCCGGAGCGGGGCGTGTACTTCGTCGAGTTGTGGTACGATGGCACCTGGGTGGTCGATCAGTGTCTCGAGTTGACGTAGCGGGAGCATACGATGGACAAGGACGAGCACAAGCCGTCTGACGCCGGCGTTCAGGTCTTCGAGCTGACCATGGACAACACGGAGGACCAAGACGAACTGAATCGCCGGCTCCGGAAGCCCGGTGAGCCCGAACGCTTTCCACCGGCGAAGGCCGGGCGTACGGCTCAGGGGGAGTCCCCGGCAGAAACCCCGGGCCAGAACAACGCCACGCCGTAGAGCCCCAGCACGAGCGGCGGGGCGGGAGGGCGAGGCTCCCGCCGAGCCGGGAGCCAAGCGGTTCGGCGGGAGGCTCGCCCTCCCGGCTTTACTCCACCGTGACCGCCTCGGCGATGTTCAGCCGCACCGCCTGCGCTGCCGGGCCGAGGCCGGCCAGCGTCGCCAGCGCCAGCGACAGTCCCGCCACGCCGAGGGCCGCCCGCCACGGCACCACCAGCGGGAACAGGAACCCGGCCTCCTCCCAGATCACCACCCGGATCATGTACCACTCGATCGGCACGCCCAGGGCCAGGCCGAAGAGCGTGCCGAGCAGGCCCATCAGCGCCGCCTCCGCCAGCACCGACCGCAACACCTGGGCCCGCGTGGCCCCGACGGCCCGGAGCAGGCCCAGCTCCCGCCGCC
>DASXAN010000149.1:0-8609 GCA_036406755.1 Gemmataceae bacterium | reverse complement strand
CCGGCCCGCCACCTAACTCTGCTACCCGGTTCGCCGCACCGTGCCCGAAATCAGCCCGTGCGGCTCGTCGGTGGCCACGAACACCGTATTCGGATTCTCGCGGCCGAACGGCGATAGGTTCACCAGCATCCGGTGGCGGTTCGGCATCGTCAGCGTGATTTCCTCGACGCCCGGTACTGCCGCCAGGGCCGTCTCGCCCATGGCGTGCAGCGTGTGCTGCACCCCCAGGCTCGGATGGGCGGCGAACGTCTCCAACAGCGTCCGCCGGACCGTGGCGTGGTCCGCATCCCAATCGGTGATGTCGGCGTACCGCCAGTCGGCCGTCAGGCTGGTGGCGAAGATGCGATCGTCGGTGTCCGGCAGCGTCGTGTAGGCGTCGCGGTGGAAGTCGCGGAACGCCGAGTCGGCCGTCTTGAGCAGCATCAGGTCGGCGAGGCCGGCGACGATTCTCCGCCTCTGCCGCGTCTGTTCCACGGTGCAGGTACGGTGCTCGCTGCCGCCGCCGACGAAGGCGTGCGGGTGCGACAATCCGTCGAACTCCATTCGCTGCCACGTGTCCACGCGAATGAAAATCGTCGCTGATTCGACCTGCGCATACGAATCCAGGAAGTGCCGGCCGAGGACGAGGGCGAACGCCTCCGGGCTGGTGAGCGCATGGTCGGCGGCCAGGGCGTACACGACGTTCCTCATCGTGTCGGTGGCGACGACGCGGCGGTTGTCGCCGGCCGTGTAGGCGGCGGCGAAGTCGCCGGTCAGTTGCACGTCGATCGACCACTCGAACAGGTCGTGCCGGTCGGCGTGCCGCTGGACCTTGGTCAGCCGCACCCGCGACTTCCCGTAGGCGTTGCGAACGAGTACAGTGGGCATCGCGTGGGCCTCCCCTCACCCCCGGCCCCTCTCCCACAAGGGGAGAGGGGAGAACTGGCGATGATACCACAGCACGGCGACGAGTGGGCGCTCCGCGGCCGGGCGGTCGTCACGCCGGACGGCGTCCGGCCGGCGGCCGTGGTCGTCCGCGGCGAGCGGATCGCGGCCGTCGTCGCTCCGGACGAGGTCGGCGCCGGCGTGCCGGTGACGGACGTCGGCGACAAGCTCATCCTGCCGGGGCTGGTCGATACGCACGTCCACATCAACGAGCCGGGCCGGACGGACTGGGAAGGCTTCGAGACGGCGACGCGGGCGGCCGCCGCCGGCGGCGTGACAACCGTCGTCGACATGCCGCTCAACTCCAGCCCGGTGACGACCACGGTCGCCGCCCTGCAAGCGAAGCGGGAGGCGGCGGCCGGCAAGCTGTGGGTGGACGTCGGCTTCCACGGCGGCGTCGTGCCCGGCAACGTCGAGCACATCCGGCCGCTGATCCGCGAAGGCGTGTGCGCGTTCAAAGCGTTCCTGTGTCACTCGGGGATCGACGAGTTCCCGAACGTGACCGAGGCCGACCTGCGGGCGGTGATGCCGCTGCTGGCCGAGGCGGGGATGCCGTTGTTCGTCCATGCGGAGCTGGCCGGTCCGTTGCCGCCGGGCGTCGAGGAGCATTTCGCCGCCAACCCGCGGAGCTATCAGGCGTACCTGGCGACGCGGCCGCCGGAGTGGGAGGTGAACGCGATCCAGCTGATGATCGACCTGTGCCGCGAGTACCGGTGCCCGGTGCACATCGTCCACCTGTCCGCCGCCGAGGCCGCGAAGCCGCTCATCAAGTGGGCGAAGGCGGAGGCGCTTCCGTTCACGGTCGAGACGTGTCCGCATTACCTCACCTTCGCCGCCGGGGAATTCGTCGGCGCCGACACGCGATACAAATGCGCCCCGCCGATCCGCACCCAGGATCAGCAAGGTCACTTGCGGGCCATGATCTCGGCCGGTCTCATCGACACACTCGGCTCGGATCACTCGCCGGCCCCGCCCGACCTCAAGCGCTTCGATGACGGAAACCTGCGGCTGGCATGGGGGGGGATCGCCTCCCTCCAACTGTTACTGCCGGCCGCGTGGACGGCCCTCGGCGAGTTGTTGCGGCCGGTGCGATTCGTCGCCCTGCTGACCTCCCGGCCGGCCGCCCTGGCTGGTATCGCCGATCGCAAGGGCGCGATCGCCGCCGGCCGGGACGCGGATTTCGTCGTCTTCGACCCGCATGGCGTGTTCACCGTGGATAGCGGCATATTGCACCACCGGCACAAGGCGACTCCCTACATGGGCCGAAAACTGAGCGGCTTGGTGGAAGCGACGATCGTCCGTGGTCGTCCGGTCTATGTGCGCGGAGAGTTCTTTGGCGGGCCGGCCGGGCAGATGTTGAAACGGTCGACCGCATGAACGTCGCGGCCCTCAACGCGCTGCCGCCGGACGCCGCCCGCGCCGCGCTGCGGCGCTGCTGCGGCTCCCGCCGCTGGGCCGACGCCATGACCGCCCGCCGGCCGTTCGTGTCGGCCGACGACGTGCTCCGAGCCGCGGCGGCGGTCGAAGCCGGCTTGGATCGCGCTGATTGGCTGGAGGCGTTCGCCGCCCACCCGCGGATCGGCGACCTGGACTCGCTGCGGAAGAAGTTCGCAGCGACCGCCGACTGGGCCGGCGCCGAACAGGCCGGCGTCGCCGGGGCGGACGAGGAGATATTACAAGCACTCGCCGAAGGCAACCGGCAGTACGAGGAGCGGTTCGGCCATATCTTCATCGTCTGCGCGACCGGCAAGACGGCCACCGAGATGTTGACCTTGCTGGTCGAGCGGTTGAACAATGAGCCCGAGGCCGAGCTGCGGGTCGCCGCGGCGGAGCAGGCGAAGATCACCCGGCTGCGTCTGGAGAAGCTATGAGCGGCGTCAGCACCCACGTCCTCGATACGGCCCGCGGCCGGCCGGCGGCCGGCGTCGCCGTCTCGCTGGAAGCGCTCGCGGACGGCACCTGGCAGGGGCTGGCCCGCGGCACGACCGACGCCGACGGCCGCATCGCCGCCCTGCTCCCCGGCGGACCCCCGGCGGCCGGCGACTACCGGCTGCGGTTCGCCACCGGGGATTATCTCCGCGGCCAGGGCGGGGCCGCGTTCTATCCCGAGGTCGTCGTCCATGTCCGGCTGGAACCCGGCATGAAGTACCACTTGCCCCTGCTCCTGAGCCCGTTCGGCTACTCGACTTACCGCGGCAGTTGACCCGAGGGACTCGCCATGAAAAATGATCAGCCACTCCGCGAACACCTGACCAAGCTCCTCGACTGGCGGGACGCCCACGCCGACTTCGACGCGGCCGTGGCGGACCTGCCTCCCGACGTCCGCGGCAAGGTGCCGACCGGGCTGCCGTACTCGCCGTGGCAGCTGCTCGAACACCTGCGGCTCGCCCAGCGCGACATCCTCGACTTCTGCCGCGCCCCGAAGTACGAGGAGAAAAACTGGCCTGACGACTACTGGCCGAAGGACCCGGCACCGCCGTCGCCGGCGGCCTGGGACAAGAGTGTGGCCGCCTTCCGGACCGACCGGGCCGCGCTGGTGAAGATGGTCACCGACCCGGCGGTGGACCTGTTCGCCCCGGCGCCGCACGGCAACGGCCAGACGTACCTGCGGGAAGTCCTGCTCGTCGCCGACCACAACGCGTACCATATCGGACAGCTCGTCTACGCCCGGCGGGTGCTCGGGGCGTGGGAGGAATGAGGTCCGTCATGGTGCCGAGCGTGCGGGCGCTGCTGGACGGGATCGTCGATTACGCCGGGCTGTTTCCGCCGGCGCGGCTGCCGCTCGATGAGGCGATTCGCAACTACGCCCGCTACCGCACGCAGCCGGAGGCATGGATGCTCGGCCGCTTCATCTGCCCGGCGGCCCGGCTGGCGGAGCTGTCGCCGTTTGTCGGCGAGTTGTTCGGCGACGGGCCGCCGCTGGCCGTGTCGGCGCTGGGCCGCAGCGGCGCAGACGCAGCCGGCTTCCGCGACGGGCTGCGGCAGGACGCCAACGACATCACCGACTTCCGCCGCAAGCACGGCGAGCAGGTGTCGGTCGGCGTGTACGAAACCCGCCTGCCGGCCGGCATACCACGCGAAGAGATCATGGACCTGCTGGCGGCCGCGAACCGGCTGTTCAATGCCGGCGAGCCGCAGGGGATGTTGCCCTATTACGAAGCCTCGTCCGGTGGCGACTGGTCGAGTGTGCTGATTTCGCTCGGGCAAGGCCGCAAGACGTTGCGGCGGAGTTGGGCAGTCGCCGGGTTCAAGCTCCGCTGTGGCGGCGTCGAGGCGAGTGCCTTTCCCACGCCGATGCAGGTGACGCTGGCCGTCGTCGGGACGCGGGCCGTCCAGGTCCCGCTTAAGTTCACAGCCGGCCTGCACCACCCGATCCGCCACCGCGACGCCGGCCTCGGCGTGGTGATGCACGGGTTCCTGAACGTCTTCGTCGCCGGCGTACTGGCATCGGCCCGCGGGCTGGGTGGTGAGGAGGTCCGTGACATCATCGAAGAGGAGGACGCGGGCAGCTTCCTGTTCAGCGAGGACGGCCTGCGGTGGCGGACCCACCGGGCGAGCGTGCCGGAGATCGAGTTCGCGCGACGGGCGGCGGTGACGTCGTTCGGCAGCTGCAGTTTCGACGAGCCGCGCGACGACCTGCGGGCGCTGGGGTTACTCAAAGAAGAATGAACCACAGGTGCACACGGATACACACAGATGAAGAGGTAATCCTGATTCTCCATCTGTGTGTATCCGTGTGCACCTGTGGTTCATTTCTCGGAATCTCCTAATGGACCCGACTAACGACCCGGCGCTGCGTTCGTTCGTGCCCGCGCCGCCGGAGTCGCACTTCCCGATCCAGAACCTGCCCTATGGCGTCTTCCGCCGCGGAGAAGGGCCGGCGCACGTCGGCGTCGCCATCGGCGAGTATGTCCTCGATCTTTCTGTGCTGGAAGACCGTGGCCTGATGCCCGACGTCGATGTCTTCAATTCATCGACGCTCAACCGATTCATGTCCCTCGGCCGGCCGGCGTGGGCCGAAACCCGCGACAGGATCAGCCGCTTACTACGGGCCGATGAGCCGACCTTGCGCGACGATACAGCATTGCGCGACCGCGCCCTGATCCCGCAGGCCGATGTGGAAATGCTCCTGCCCGTCGAGATCGGCGACTACACCGACTTCTACTCCTCCCGCGAGCACGCCACCAACGTCGGCACCATGCTCCGCGGGGCGGACAACGCCCTCCAACCGAACTGGCTGCACCTGCCGGTCGCCTACCACGGGCGGGCCAGTTCCGTCGTCGTCAGCGGCACCGACCTGCACCGCCCCCTCGGCCAGACGAAACCCGCCGACGCCCAGGCCCCGGTGTTCGGCCCGAGCAAGTCGGTCGATTTTGAACTGGAGATGGGGGCGTTCGTCGGCCCCGGCAACGACCTGGGCCGGCCAATTCCGATTGCCGGAGCGCCGGATCACCTGTTCGGTCTGGTCCTGGTCAACGACTGGAGCGCTCGCGACATCCAGGCGTGGGAGTACGTCCCGCTCGGCCCGTTCCTGGCGAAGAACTTCGGCACGTCCGTCTCGCCGTGGGTGGTGCCGCTGGCGGCGCTGGAGCCGTTCCGCACGGCCGGGCCGCGACAGGACCCGGAGCCGCTGCCGTACCTGCGGTCGCCCGGCGACTGGGCCTTCGACATCAACCTGGAAGTGACGATCCAGGGGGCGGGCATGGACCGGCCGCACACCGTCTGCCGATCGAACGCCAAGCACCTGTACTGGAACGTCTGCCAGCAGCTGGCCCACCACACCGTCAACGGCTGCAACCTGCTGCCCGGCGACCTGCTGGCGACCGGCACGATCAGCGGCCCGACGCCGGACTCGTACGGCAGCCTGCTGGAATTGTCGTGGCGGGGGTCAAAGCCGGTCGCATTCCCGAATGGCGAGACTCGGACGTTCCTCCGTGACGGCGACCGGGTGACGATGACCGGCTGGTGCCAGGGGCCGGGCTACCGCGTCGGCTTCGGCGAAGTGGCGGGGACGCTACTGCCGGCCGGCGAGGGCGGTGGCCGTTGAATGCCCGCCGTTTCGGCGTTACGATCACACCACCCACCGACACTCCCCCCGAGTGACACCATGCGAAGGCGCGAATTCCTAATCCTCACCCTCCTGACCGGCGTATCGCTGGTGGTCATGCCGGCCCTGCGGGCCGACCCGCCGGCGACCCCGGCCCCGCTGCGCGTGGCGATCTACGACCACTCCGACGGTTCGGCCAAGGCCCCGCCGGCGCTGATGAAGTTGCTGACCGAGCCGGCCGGGTTCAAATGCCGGCGCGTGTCACCGGCCGATGTCCGCGGCGACGGCCTGACCGGGTGCGACGTGTTGATCGTCCCGGGCGGGTCGGGAAGCCAGCAGGCGGTGAAACTGGAGCCGGCCGGGCGGGAAAAGATCGTGGCGTTCGTCCGCGGCGGCGGCGGATACGTCGGCATCTGCGCCGGCTCGTACCTGGCGACGACCGACTACCCGTGGTCGCTCGGCATCCTGAACGCCAAGGTGCTGGACCGGGCCCACTGGGCGCGGGGCACCGGCAGGGTGACGCTGACGTTCACTTCGGCCGGCAAGGCCGCGCTGGGTCACCCGGCGGACGAAGCAGAGGTGTACTACGGCCAGGGACCGCTGTTGGCCCCCGGCGGCAAGGCGGAGCCGGCGGCGTACGAGCCGCTGGCGACATATGCGAGCGAGATCGCCAAGAACGGGGCGCCGACGGGCGTGATGGTCGGGACGGCGGCGATCGCCCGCGGCACCTTCGGCAAGGGCCGGGTGATCTGCTTCAGCCCGCACCCGGAAGTCAACGGCGGGCCGAACCACCTGATCGCGGCGGGCGTGCGGTGGGCCGGCGCGGCCGCAACCAAGCGCAGCAGCGAATCGCAATGATCGCAACTCAGTCACAGTGACAACTCAGACGCCGTCCCGATTCAATGCACTCGCAGCGCCGACTCGGTAATCAGTATCTCCAGCTGGTCGAATTCTCGCAGAAGGTCACGTTTCATCGCGCCGATGAACCGCGTGCTCCCCCGGCTGCGGAAGTCAAGAACGGTCATGACGATCACCTGATCGAGATAGAGCTGCGTCTCCCCTTGCCAGATGCCGCGCAGTGGGAAGTCACGCTGCTGGGACGTCACGCCGCCAAAGTGCGACAAGAGCCGCCGCTCCACGGCTTCGAAGGCAGCGTCGGGGATGGGGCGACCGTCGTTGAACGTCAGAGGAAGATACAGATCGTACCGGCGGGCGGACTTAGCCATGCCCATCGTCCGCGGTGCGGCCGTTCGGCGGAGCGAGCAGCTCGAACGCCAGTTTCTTCGCGCGCAGCATGCGGAGCTGGTGATCCGTCACCAGATAGACCGGCTGATCGCTCACGCGCGACACCGGGCCAGTGGCTACGAGCGCCCGCCAGACCGGTCCCCAGTTCTCCGTCGGTATGCGAATCTTGTGCATGGCGCCGCCCCAGCACGCCCCCCGCGGGAATGATCATCACCGGTATTCTACCAGGACTCTGGACCTCGTGCCGAGTCTGGTCTGCGCGTGCCTGTCTCACGAGGGCGATGGCCGCGCGAGCGACTCGTAATCGCCCGGTGTGTCCAGATCGGTCACCGCGCCCGCGCCAGTCACCGTCACCTCCAGCGTCTCGCTATAGTGCGCGCGCAGGTACGCATCAATCCCCGTCGCTGCCGGCAGCGACCGGATGCCGGCGACGTGCCGCCACGCGATCAGCACCGGATGCCCGCGCCGGCCGGCGTGCGTCGGCAGCAGGATCGTCGCGGCCGGCCGGCGCATCCACGCCTCGCACAGTGTCCGCACCGTCGCCGCATCGAGCAACGGCAGATCGGCGGGGGTCAGCAGAAAGGCGTCGTCCGGCCGCGGGTGGTGGCGGTCCTCCAGCCATCGCAGGCCGTGCTCGACCGTCGCCCGCATGTCCGCCGTCGCGGCCGGCAGCTCGCACACCTCCGCCCCGGCGGCACGGGCCAACGGGGCCAGCGCCGGGTCGTGCGGGCCCACGACGACCACGACCGGGGCGGCCCCGCCGTCCCGCAGGGCTGTGACGACGCGCTCGATCACCGGCCGGCCGCCGACCGGCAGGGCCAGCTTCGGCCGGCCCATGCGGCTGCTCCGGCCGGCGGCCGGGACGACGGCGGCGATCATGACGCCGCGGTCGCCTTGAACCCGTCCGGGACCAGCGGCAGCGACCGCAGCCGCACGCCCGTCGCCGCCCGGATGGCGTTGCCCACCGCCGGGGCGATGCCGATGATCGGCGTCTCCCCCGCCCCGGCCGACGGCAGGTCCTTGCGGTCCAAGAGCACGACCTCCTGCACCGGTGCGTCCTTGAAGCGCGGCAGCCGGTACTCCGAGAACTTCGGGTTGAGGATCTTGCCGTCGGCGAACTCGATCCGCTCAAACAGCGCCCCGCCCAGGCCCATCGTCACCGCCCCCTCGATCTGGTTCGTCAGGTGGTCCGGGTTGACGACCGCCCCGCACTCGAACGCCGTCACCGCCCGCACCACGCGAACGTCGCCCTTGGCGGTATCGACCGCGACCTCGGCGCAAGTGGCGACGTAGCTGCCCTTCTCCGTGCCGCACGCCAGGCCGAACCCGCGGCCCGGCTCCGGCTTCGACTTGCCCCAGCCGAACGCCGCCGCGGCCGCCTCCAGCGCGGCCC
>DASXAN010000148.1:0-7712 GCA_036406755.1 Gemmataceae bacterium | reverse complement strand
GGCCCGGCCGTCGGCCCGGAGCCGGCGTTGCGGACGGTAATCGTATAGGCGTCGGCCGCGTCCCCCTGGCGGAACGTGCCGGTGTGCGCCTTGGTGACGGTCAAATCGGACACGGGGGGCGTGAAGGTGATCGTCAGGGCGGGCCGGTTCGCCGGGTTCGCGTTTTCCTTGGTGTCGAACTGCTTGGCCGAGCGGGCGGCGGCTTCGTTGCCGGTCAGGATCCACCCGAAGTTGCCGGCGGTGTGATTCACCCACTGCTGCACGTCGGCGACCAGGCCGGCCCCGGTCCACTGGTACGAGCCGACGGTGGCGACCGACGTGGACGCGCTCGCCGCCGTCACGAAGTCGCCGCCCGGCGTCGCCCAGGTCTGATTCGGGAACGACGAGTAGAACCAGGTGACGTCGCCGGTCGTCGCCGCGGTTCCGTCGCCCTCCCCCGGCCCCTGGCCGCCGGGGCCCGAGTTGGACGTTCCCTCGGTCCAGTTCGCCAGCGCCCGGTGCAGCGCGACCGTCTGCGCGCCGCTGACGGTCAGCGACATGTTCAGCGTCAGCGTGACGGCGGTGATGGTCGAACCCGCCGGGATCGAGGACAGGTCGAACTTGATGGCCCCGCGGCGCAGGGCGTTGGCCCCCTGGGCCGTCTCGCCGACGTAGAAGTGCTGCCCGCCCCCGTTGCTCAACTGCTGCGACGGCGACGACGTGGACGACTGGTAAAGGGTGTCGTCGGCGGTCGGGGCCAGCGTGACGACGGCGGGCGTCGTGCGGTCCTCCAGGCCTTCCAGCCGCGGCAGGAACCGGCGGGCGGGACTCGTGCGGGTCCGGCCCGCCCCGCTCCGGAACACGTCGGGAATACGCTTCAGCCACGCGGGCCGCGGGTCACGAGCCATGTCGCTTCACCATCGGGGTGCGGTGAGACGGGGCCGCTCCGTGCCGCCCGCGCGTGCGGTCCGGCAGGGGCGTTCGTTACCAGTGTTCCGAAACCAAGGGGGGGACCGCCCCGATCGCGGTGGCGGTCAAGGGAAAGTGTAACGCTCCGCCGCGCCGACTTCGGTGAGCCAGATTACAGGAGGCGCGGCGACCGGCTCAGAACGACACGCTCAGCCCGAACGTGATGCCCTGGGCCCAGAACGAGCTGCGGTTGAACAGCAGCGCGGGTTGGGCCGGTCCGACGAGCACCCCGGCCCCGGCGGGGTCCAGGACGGCGTTCTGGCTCAGGTTCACCGCGTGGCTGATCTGGTTCCCGGGCCGGACGACCTGGGTCCAGTACAGCACGTCGTACCCGGCGAAGATGCGGGCCCGCGGCGTCAGGTCGTAGCCGAGTTTGACCTCCAGCGACGACAGCGCCGAGAACGGGTCCGCCGCGCGGCGGCCGATGTTGCTCCGCTGGGTGAAGATGCCGCCGGGGAACGTCCCGGGGCCGGGCGGGACGAGCGGGTTGGGGCCGAGCTGGGTGATCGTGCCCGCGGCGCCGACGACCTGGTGCGTGACGCCGAGGGCGACCTCGGCCGTCGCGTCCACGAAGAACCGGTCGACGTTGACGGCGAGCCGGCCGCCGAGCTGGCCCCCGTAGAACTGGTTCCGCGTCTCGAACAGCTCCGAGAGCGCCGTCGTGTTGTTGAAGATCAGGTCCGTCGTCGAGTTGGCGACGGCGAACTTCTCCAGCAGGTCCGCGTAGCGGGAGCCGGCCAGGAGGTCCCATTCCACGCCCGGGCTGCGGACCAGCGGCACAACGCCGTTGCCTTCCGCGCCCCACAGCCGCAGACTGGCGTGCGTCTCCACACCGCCGCTGAACTGCCGCAGCGGGTCGGCGATCGGGACGGCCCGCTCGGCCCCGGCGATGGCGCTGAAGATCGGGAAGTAGAGCGGGCCGTTGCCCAGGGCGTCCGACTTCGCCGAGAAGTTCTGCGTCAGCCGGTCGAAGAAGAAGCCGCTGCCGGCGACGGCGAACGTGGCGTCGTCGTCGCACCAGACGCCGAACCCGAGCCGCCCGCCGGAGAACGGCGCGAAGCCGGCGGGCCGGTCGCCGACCAGGACGCGCGTCCCCGGCTGGCCGATGGCCCCGGCCGTGTTGACGGTGTTTACGTTGTTCGGGTCGAACCCGACCCGCGGGTCCCCGGTCGTGACGATCGGCACCGGCAGCGGCGCGCCGCGCATCCACCAGAATAGGTATTCGGCCCGCACCCAGCCGTGGAACGGCGGGCAGTCCACCGGTGGCGTCGCCGCACTGGGCTGCGTCGTCGCCGGGGCCTGGCCGGCCTTCCCGGCCGCATCCGCCGCGGGCGCGGCGCCCGGCGCCGGCGGCGTGGTCAGCGTCTCGCGGGACGCCGCGCCGGTCGCCGGCGGCTCCCGGGCGACCAGGCGCCCCGCGCCGCAGAGCGCTACCGCCACGACAATCGTCAGTCCGTACCGCATAAGCGACTTCCTGCGCTGCCCCGGCTAGAACGTGATCGTGTACCGGACGCCGAACACGTCGGAGTGGCGGTGGTCCGGCTCGGGCACGAGCCACCGTTCGTAGTCGAACATGAGCAGGCTCTGGTGCCAGAGCTCGATGTTGATCCCCAGCGTCAGCCGCTCCACGTTGAAGTGGCCGGTGGGGAGCGTGCTGGTCGGCGGCGGCAGCGGGCTGCTCGTGGTCTGCTGGTCGTAGCGGGCGAGGAAGCTCACGTGGCACTTGTCCCACGGCCGGGCCTCCGCCTCGACGTAGTACCCGGAAACCGCTTCCGTGAACTTCTCGGTGCCGACGACCGGCAGGAACCCGATCCGGTCCCCCTCCCGCCGGGCCCACTCGGCCTGGAACCGCAACAGCCGCTTGTAGTGCGCCTGCACGTCGAAGCCGAAGATGCGGTAGTAGAGGCCGGCGGGGTCGGTCGTCAGGTTGTACCGCCCTGTCGTCCACGACGCGCCGGCCCGGACGTACTGGTCGCCCAGGGTGACCCGCGCGCCGCCGGCGGCGCGGTTGTTGTTGTCGAGCAGGTCGCGGCTCTGGAAGAAATCGACGTCGTTGCTGCTCCCGTTCAGGCCGTTGACGAGGTACGTGTCCGTGGTGAGCGTGACGGTGTCCGTCCCGCAATGACATTTGCAGAGCGGGATGACCGTGTTCAGGTTGACGCCCTCGTCCGCGTACGGCATCGGCAGCACGGGAAAGCCGATGTCCGCGGCGAAGATTCGCTGGCCCATGTTGAAGATCAACGGCGTGGACACGGTGCGGTACAGGCTCGGGTCGGATTGCGCGGAAAAGGCGCCGAAGGGCACGATGAACCGGCCGGCGTCGATCCCGGCCTTCATGCCGTGGAGGCACTTGTCGAGGTACTCGGAGAGGTCCACGCGGACGGCCGCTTCCGCCGGTTCGATGCGGCTGATCAGCCCCGGCTCGCCGACGCCGTGGCAGGCGATGCAGGCGGTGACCCGCCCGCTAACCATCTTGCCCTGCCAGCTCGCCCCGACCCAGGCCAGGGGGCCGAACCCGGAGTTCTGGAGGTGGTCACTGCCGCCGCGCCATTGCGGGGAGATGGTGGCAAACGTCGAGAGGGACGACGTGTCGGCGCCGGCCGCGGCACCGGCCTTGGCTTCGGCCCCGGCCCCGGCCGTGGCCCCGCCTGCGGCCCCGCCCGCCGGGGCGTTGCGAGACGCCAGGTAAGTGGCGATCGGCTCGAAGTCGCTGGTGGGGATGTCGGCGCCGCGCTTGGCGGCCATCCGCTGGACCGTGGCCCGCCACCCCGCCAGGTCTTTCGTGCGGTCCAGGGCGCGGGCGGCGTCGTGGCACTGGGTGCAACTCCGCTCGAACGCCGCCTGGCCGGCGCTGACGACCGCCGGGTCGAACCGCTGGCCGGAGCCGGCAGCGCCGCCGTTGGTGGAGTCCTTCGCCGCCGGTTCCTTGGGTTTCTGCTGGCCGGCCGATTCGTCCGCGGGCCGGGCGTCCCCGGCCTTCGGCTGGGCGGCCGGCCGGGGTTCGTCGGGCCGCGGCGGTGCGGCCGGCTCGTCGGCGCGGGCGGCGCCGGAGGCGAGACACCACAGCACGCCGGCGAACGCCACGACGCGCCACGAGGCGTGTCTTTGGGACCCGATCATCGTGTACTGGCCCCGCAACTGGACGGGAACGTGTGACGAAACCCAACCGGACGTGCGTGGATGGTTGACTTATCGGCAAAACCGTCACCTTCGCTTGAGTCGGAATTGTTTGCCACGCCAATGCGGCCGGACGCGAGTTCCGCTCAAGTGAACGGCTATCCGCCGGGGGGAAACCGTCCGAGACTGTCCTGCTCTGTTGACTTGCGTCGGTCGGTACGCCGAAGGCGTTGCATCGCACAGCCCGGGGTCGCGCAGCGCACCCCGGGACACCAACCGCCCCCACAACCCTACCCCGGAGGGGTTGCAGCACCGGCCGCGCCCGCGTGATGCAACCCGTCCGGGGTAGGGCGGATTCGCCGGGGCATGGTCCCCGGGGTGCGTGTCTGGTCCCGGGGTGCGCTGCGCGACCCCGGGCTCTGAGATGCAACGCCTTCGGCGTACAAACCAAGCCGTTTCAACAAGGCAAGGGTGCCCCGGACCGCACGGCGTGGCCCGGCGGGAAAGCGTGAGCTAGGGTTTCTCGGAACCGCGTTTCCGCCTTCCCGGCGAGACCACTTCCATGCACCTGAGCGACGAGACGTTGGCGGTGCTCTGGCTGGCGGCCGGGGCCGTCGTCTTGTGGAGGCTCCTGCCGGCCGTGCTCAACGCGCTCGGCCTGACCCTCTGGCAGGGCTCCATCGACCACGACCCCGCGGCCCTCGAACCGTCCGGCGACGACGCCGGGTACGACGACCTGTTCGCCCAGCTCCGCCGCAACGGGTTCGAGCCGGTCGGCCGGCGCAACACGACGTGCCGGTTCTTCCTCCACCACTGGCGCAAGACGTTCCGGTCGCGCGTCTTCGCCGCCCGCCAGGGCGACGGCATCGCCCTGGCCTACAAACTGCGGACGTGGGACCCGTGGCGGCTGTGTTTCGTGACGGCGTTCTCCGACGGGGCGATCCTCGAAACGGCCAACCAGATGGAGAGCTTCCGGATCGACGAGCCCGGCCACCGGCGGTGGGGCCTGGCGACGCCCGACCGCGGCCTGCTCCTGGAGCGCCACCGCCAGGCGTGCCGGGAGTTCGCCGCCGCCGGCTCGCGCAGCGTCGCCGCGCTGCCGGCCGAGGAGGTCAACCGGCTGATCCGCTACCACGAATCCCGACACCACCGCAAGACTCACCGCTGGACCGGTCTGAAGGTCGTCTCCACGTCGCTCTGGCCCCTCGTCATCGCGTTGCTGCTGATCCGCCGGCTGGCGGGGACCGCCCCGTACCTGCTGCCGGTCAGCGTCATCGCCTGGGGGTTCCTGTGGCCGGCGATCCAGGCGTCGCTCTTCCGCGCGGCCGCAGGTTCGTTTCGGGCCGAGGACGCCGGCCGCCAACGCAACCGACCGGCGCCGGGTCGGCCGGGCGGTGAAGGGATGGAGCGGTCTGAGAGCTTAGGGTCTTAAGACGTGCCGCCGGCCGCGAACCACACCCCCCGCCGAAGTGATTCCATTCAGCGGTTGCCCCGCCGATCCGGGGATGGCGCCGCGCCAGCGGACGTGGGGCGCCTGCGGCCCAATCCCCGTCGCGAGTGAACGCGCGCCATCGCCGGTGCTTGTCGTCAACTCGGAGCGGTCGTGGCGGGTCGAGCCGCGGGTGCGGAAGCGGCGGCCCAAGGAGTACCCGGTCATGAAACGGCCGCGGGCGGTGCTGCGAAGAGAACTACTCGGCCAACCACGTGCGGCTTAACTGAATGGCGTTCATGACTGCCCCCTTTTCTTTTCCAGTCACTTTTCTTCCTTCTCGATGTCCCCGTTTCTGTCTTCTTGTTTCCTAACAACTCTTGCGGCTTCGACGCAAAGCGCCACTCGCATGATCACCCAACAAACGACAAAGGCCATAGCGCACTGGATTGCCGTTAAGGCGGCGACTGCGACCATCGTAACGCCAGGTTGGTTTGGATCGCGGAACGAAAAAGGTACTGCGCGGTTTAACGCGAATAACGGCGGCGCGAGTAACAGCATAAACACAACGCTGTATTTGGCGGGTTTCATCTATTCCTCAGCTTGACCTTAGTACCATGCCGAGCAACAACGTCCACGGAATCAGCAGGCAAACGGCGGTCCAGCGCGCAAGCCGCAGTACCGCAGCTGGTAACCTCCTCAGCGAGTCCATGGACTATATCAGCCGGAGCCACTCATTAGCAAACACAGCCGCGAAAAGGTCACTCATTCCGAACCGGAAGATGCGCTCACTCCATGTCCATGCAGGGGGGAGCCATCACTAGCGCGTAGAGGAACAGGCTGGCGAGGGCGATAGCACTCACCGAAAGAACCAAAAGGAATGTGCGGCCGGTGACCGACCGCGGCAAGCTGCCTTATGCCAGCATGTCAGACTCGCTCATTTGTGTTATCAGGGCGAAGTTAGGCCACTTGGATCGATGCCTGGCCAAGTCTCCCCTGACGGATTAACGATGTCTTCGATTGTCATGGGGCGCATTTGCGCCGGTCGCGGCCTCATGCGCCGAAAGACAGTTCCGACGGTCACTCCCACCCCAAGTCCGTAAATCGCTGCATCGCCTTCGTCCTCAAAAAACCCACCACCCGCGCCGCCGATAGTGAAGGCAGTACCGGCACCGGCAGCAATTACAACTGCGCCAGCACCGCCCGTCGCAATGATAACTGTCGCCGTGCCTGCAGCGATCAGCGCCGCTCGAAGTGCGAACCGCCAATTCCATGCTTGACCAGTCGGATCGGTCGAGATCAGCGCGTTGTTTGAAACGTACCGGTAGATGTCTGTATCGCCAGCGGCGAAGCGGAGCGGGTCTTGACTGGTAAACCGTCCTTGCCCAGCCCCGTAGTACCGTGCCCGATAGAAGTACTGACCTGTGGCAGCGTCCCACTCCCGGCCGGTGTACTTGAACCGGTCCGCGCCCGTGCCCGTCTCGCTCTGGATGACGCCGAACGCCGAGTAGGCCACCGCGTACACGACCGTGCCGTTCGTCTGCGCGATCTGCCGCACGGAGCCAAGGTTGTCCGTCAGGTACCAGCCGACGGTGCCGGCCGCATCCACCCGGGCGTACCGCTGGTCCATTCCTTGGCCGTTCAGGTACCGCGTCGTCAGTGCACCCGACCCGTCGAAGTCGGCCCAGGCGTTCGCCCCGTCGTAGGCCGTCCACGTCTGTACCGCCGCCCCGGACCCGGCCCCGTCGGCGTCCTCCAGCACGCCGATCCGGCGGTCGGACACGTCGTAGGTGTACTGGGCGTCGTACAGAACCGTGCCGCCCACGCCGGTCAGCTCCTTCGCCTCGACCAGCCGGTTGCGGAAGTCGTACGTGTACTCCCATCGCTCGCCCGTCTTGCTCTTGACGGTCGTGTTGCCCTCGTTGTCGTAAGTGTAATTGTAGGTGCCGTCCGAGGTCAACCGGTTGCCCGTGTCGGTCGAGTACCCGCTCATCGTGCGGTTGCCGTTGGCGTCGTAGGAGAACGACTCCAGCACCGCGCTCGTGCCGGTGTCGGTCACGCTGGTCAGCTGGTCGGTGTCGTCGTACCCGTACGCCCGGCCGCCCTCCGGGCCGGTGTACGTGGTCAGGCGGTTGGCCGCGTCGTAGCCGTAGCTGAATTCGGACAGCGCCCCGGCGGCGGAACTGGCGTGGGTGATGTCGGTCAGCCGGCCGGCGGG
>DASXAN010000147.1:0-6484 GCA_036406755.1 Gemmataceae bacterium | reverse complement strand
CCCCCCCCCCCCAACCCCGGTCGCCTGTTGACGGCGCTGTTGGCACCACCGGCGACACAGGTCGTCCGTCGCGGCCGGCCAGTCGGGGAACTCGAAGCGGAATCCGGACGCCAGCAGCCGGCCCGGCACGACCCGCCGGCTTTTCAGCACCAATTCGCTTTCCGTCCGTATCAGCCAAGCGCCGACCTCGAGCATCCACCGCGCCGCTGGCAGGCCGACCGGCATACCCCAGGCGCGGCGCAGCACGCGCATGAACTCGGCGTTCGGCAGCGGCTGCGGGGCCGCGACGTTCACCGGCCCTGAAATGTCGCCCCGTTCAATGAGCCAGTCCACGGCCCGGACGAAATCCCGGTCGTGGACCCAGGAGACGTACTGCCGCCCGTTCCCGGCACGGCCGCCCAACCCGCGGCGGACCAAGCCGAGGAGGACGTCGAACACGCCGCCGGGGTCCGGGCTCATGGTCATCGCCGACCGCAGGATCACTTTGCGGGTGCGGGGCGTGTTGGCGTCCGAAACGGCCCGCTCCCAGGCTGTCGCCACGTCGATGCTGAACTGCCACGTGTCCGGGGCGTCCGGCTCAGTTCCGCCCATCCGCCCGGTCGCCTCGTCGTTCGGGGAGTTATATCGGTGGGCATAGATCGTCGCGGTCCCGGCCTGGAGCCAGACTCTGGGCGGCCGGCTGGCGCGGGCAATGGCCTCGCCGACGGCCCGGACCGATTCCACACGCGAATCAAGAATCGCGCGGCGATTGGCGGGAGTGTACCGGCAGTTCACGCTCCGGCCGGCCAGGTTGATCACCACGTCGGCACCGTCCAGCTCGGCCGCCCAGTCGCCGACCGTCCGACCATCCCAGGGGATGACCCGCCAGGCCGCGGTAGCCGGTCGGCGACTGAGGACGACGACTTCGTGCCCGCCGCCGTGAAAATGACGGGCCAGGATGGAGCCGACCTGACCGGAGCCGCCGGGGATGACGACTTTCATGCGCGAACCCTCGCACCGTCTCATCGGTCAAGTGCTTCGGGGTCCCAACCGTTGCCGGCCGGGATTGTTAACCACATTCCGCCGGACGCCCGTCGAGTTTCCACGATAATGTCCTTTCGGAAGGCCGGACGATGGCCGGTTACTACGGGAGGTGCCAATGGGTGTGCCCGTGTACGTCGTCGATGCGTTTGCCGACCGGCCGTTCACAGGCAACCCGGCCGCCGTCTGCCCCCTGGACCGGCCCGCTGACGACGGCTGGATGCAAGACGTCGCCGCGGAAATGAACCTGTCGGAAACCGCATTCCTCGCACCGGAGGCCGACGGCTTCCGCCTCCGCTGGTTCACGCCGGCCGTCGAGGTGGACCTGTGCGGCCACGCTACGCTCGCCAGCGCCCACGTCCTCTGGGAGACGGGCCGGCTGCCGGCGGGCGAGCCGGCCCGGTTTCACACCCGCAGCGGCCAGCTCACCGCCACCCGCGCCGGCGGCGACATCGTCCTCGACTTCCCGGCCGTCCCCGTCGAGCCTTGCCCGCCGCCGGACGGGCTGACTGACGCGCTCGGGGCCACGCCGAGGGGCGTCGGCCGCAACCGCATGGACGTCCTCGTGGAGCTGGACTCCGAGTCGGCCGTGCGCCGACTGCGGCCAGATTTCGGCCGGCTGACGGCCGTGCCGGTCCGCGGCGTGATTGTCACGGCCCCGTCCGCCGACCCGGCATTCGACTTCGTGTCGCGGTTCTTCGCCCCCGCCAGTGGCGTGCCGGAGGACCCGGTCACCGGGTCGGCCCACTGTGCCCTCGGGCCGTTCTGGGCCGCCCGGCTCGGGAAGATTGATTTGGTCGGCCGGCAGGTGTCGCGGCGGGGCGGGGTGGTGCGCGTCGGCGTCCGCGGCGACCGCGTCCACCTGGGCGGGCGGGCGGTCACCGTATTGCGGGGGGAGTTGCTGTCGTGAGTGACCAGGCCGGTCCGGGTTCTGGTTTTCTTGCAGCGACGCCGCGGCCGCCGTATTACGCCGTGCTCTTCTCGTCCGTGCGAACCGCCGCGGACGCAGACGGGTACGGGGCGACGGCCGACCGGATGCTGGAATTGGCCCGTCAGCAGCCCGGGTTCCTGGGTGTCGAGAGCACGCGCGACGCGGCCGGGTGCGGTATCACCATCTCATATTGGGACAGCCTCGACGCCATCCGCCGCTGGGGCGCCCACGCCGAGCACCGGGTGGCGCAGGCCGGCGGGCGGGAGCGGTGGTACGTCGCGTACCGTCTCCGCATTGTTCGGGTCGAAGCGGAGACGGTGTTCGATCGCGAGCAGTGACCGGCACGTCATTCGCGCGGGCGCAAAACCGGCAGCGGCGGTAGCCGATCGAGCACGTCGGCTGTGGCGACCGGCGGCAGCTTGCGGAACGTCTGCGGCAACAGCCGCGCCGGCCCGACGGCACACTCCTTCTCCAACAGGTAGTAGCGGTTGTAGCCGTCGCGCAGGCGGTTGACTTCGCCGAGGTCGAGCCGGTCAATGAAGGCAAGCCAGCGGCGGTTGAACCGCTCGACACTGGCCCGCAACCGGGCTAGCGCCCGTCGGCGCCCACGGGGCGACCCGCAAGCGGGTACCCCGGCCGGGCCGGTCATCGGCACATCCGGGTCGCCGGCCTCGGCGTGGAGTCGCTCCAGCGCCGCGACCTGCCCACCGTCCGCCAGGAGCGGCCGCAGAACGTCCCAACTGCTCGCCCCGGCCCGCAGCGCGCCGAGGTGCAGCCGCACGCCGAACAGCCACTCCGTCCGCTGCCGGCGGCACCGCGCCAATAGGTCCTCGAACGCGACCTCGACGCCCCTGGCCCGGCGGATGTAGGCCGGCGCGTCGTACTGCGCCGCCACCATCATCCGCACCCGCAGCTCGTCGTCCCCCTGGCCGTACCGCTTGATCTCCACGCCGTTCTCCTCCCGCCCCGGTCCGTGTATCCGCGGTCCATTTTATCGGCGGGGCCAATGGCCGGTCACGAACGGATTACGGCGCGGCGAGACTGGCGACGAGGATGCCGAGGACGACCAGCGCTACGGCGGTGTACAGCCGGTCCCGCTCCCGGGCGAAGGCATAGGCGGCCGCGGCGACGCGGGCCACCGGCGTGGCAATCAACAGCAGCAGCCCGACACCGATCATGGCGCGGCTTTCGCCGGCGAGCGCCGCCGCGACGATGCCGGCCGGGGAGCGCAGCTCGGCCGGCTCGCCGCGAAATGTCCGCCGGTCCGACGGTTCGCCACCGTGCCGGGCCAGGTAGACGCACCCGCCGACGAGGACGACCGCCGCTGCGGCGACCACGCCCGCCCGGAGCAGGTTGCCGAGCAGGCGGTCGATCTGCTCGTCGGTCCACTGGGCCGCGGGACGGTCCACGTCACAGCCTCCCCGTCAGCCCGTGGAGGATCATCTGGACGCCGAGTGCGGCGATCACGGCCGCGAACAGGAGCCGCAGCACCGGCGTCCCCAGTCGGGGCAGCAGCCGCGCCCCGAGGAACGACCCGGCCAGCACGCCGAGCATCACCGGCAGCGTCAGCCCCGGGTCGAGGTAGCCGCGGCGGAGGTAGACGCCGGCACTGGCGGCCGCCGTTACCCCGATCATGAAGTTGCTGGTGGCCGTGGACACCTTGAACGGCAGCCCCATGGCACGGTCCATGGCCAGGACCTTCAGTGCCCCCGACCCGATCCCGAGCAGGCCCGATAGCAGCCCGGCCACGGCCATCAGGGCGAACCCGAGGGACACTCGGCGGGCGACGTATGGCCGCGGCCCGGCGGGTGTCGGCTCCGTGCCGCCGAGCCGCAACCGAGTGGCCAGGCGGTCGGGCGGCGGCTCCAGGGCCGCCGTTGGCACGTCTCCCCGCTCTCGGCCGGCGAACGCCGCGGAGGCGAGCAGCACGACCCCGAACACGTCGGCGACCGCCCCCGTCGGGAGCACGGCCGTCAGCCCGGCCCCGGCGACCGCCCCCAGCGTCGTCGCCATTTCCAGGAACATGCCGACGCGGACGTTCGAGTACCCCTCCTTGACGTAGCTGGCCGCCGCCCCGGACGACGTGGCGATGACCGACACCAGTGACGCCCCGGCCGCGTACCGCAGGTCGATGCCGAACCCGAGCACCAAGAGCGGCACGATGACCACCCCGCCGCCCAGCCCGGTCAGCGCCCCGAGCAGGCCGGCGGCGAACGACCCGCCGGCGACCAGGGCGGTCAGTTCCAGCACCGTCATGCGGCCGCTACTCCGTCCGCCGCTGTTCGGCGGGGCCGTGCTCCGGCCGGGCCAGGTTCAGCGCCGTGTTCACCAGCCCGATGTGTGAGAATGCCTGCGGGAAGTTGCCGACCTGCCGGCCGTGGTGCGGGTCGTACTCCTCGGACAGCAGGCCCACGTCGTTGCGCAGCTTCAGCAGCCGCTCGAAGACGGCGGCGGCCTCGTCCCGCCGGCCCAATAGGGCGAGGTTGTCGGCGTACCAGAACGTGCACGGCAGGAACGCCCCCTCGCCGGGCGGCAGGCCGTCCTTCGTCTGGGATGTGTCGTACCGGGCGACGAACCCGTCGCGCATCAGGTGCTTCTCGATCGCCGCCACCGTGCCCCGCACCCGGGGGTCGTCCGGTTCCAGGAACCCGACCAGCGGGATCATCAAGAGGCTGGCGTCGAGCAGCTTCGACCCGAACGCCTGTGTGAACGAGTTGAGCGACGGGTCGAACCCGTCCTGGCACACGCGGTCGTGGATGGTGTCGCGGAGTTTCCGCCAGCGGTCCAGCGGGGCGTCCAGGCCGAACTTCTCGCCCCCCTTGATGCCGCGGTCGATCGCCACCCAGGCCATGACCTTCGAGTGGACGAAGTGCTGCCGCGGGCCGCGGACCTCCCAGATGCCCTCGTCCGGGTGGTCCCACAACTCCTCGACGGAACTGAGCAGCGCCCGGCCGATCGCCCAGCCGGTGCCGTGGTCCATCGGCTTCACCCCCGCCAGGCGGGCGTAGTACATGGCGTTGATCACCTCGCCGTAGACGTCGAGCTGGAACTGGCGGGAGGCGGCGTTGCCGATGCGGACCGGCTTGGAGCCCTCATACCCCGGTAGCCAGTCCAGCTCCAGCTCGGTTAGCCGTCGCTCCCCGGCCAGGCCGTACATGATCTGCACCGTGGACGGGTCGCCGGCCACGGCCCGCAGCAGCCACTCGCGCCAGGCCAACGCCTCGTCCGTGTACCCGCAGTGGAGCAGGGCCATCAGGGTGAACGTCGCGTCCCGCAACCAGCAGTAGCGGTAATCCCAGTTGCGGACCCCGCCGATCTGCTCGGGGAGCGACGTCGTGGCCGCCGCCACGATCCCGCCGGTCGGCTGGTACGTCATCGCCTTCAGCGTAATGAGGGAGCGGACGACGGCGTTTCGCCACGGGCCGTCGTATGTGCACTTCCCGGCCCAGTCGGTCCAAAATCCGGCCGTCTCGGCCAGCACCTCTTCGGGGTCGTCCACCTTCGGCGGCGGCTCGTAGGAGTGGTGCCAGGTGAGGGTGAACGGGATTCGCTGGCCCGGCTCGGCCACGAATTCGCCGACGGTCTTGAAGTTCTCGCCGTGGTGCGGCACCGGGGTGTGCAGCCAGAGGGTGTCCGGGCCGGCCACGGCGTGGATGCCGTCCCGGGTCCGGTGCACCCACGGGACGATCGACCCGTAGTCGAACCGGATGACCAGCTCGGATCGCATCGGCACCCGCCCGCGCCTGCCCTCGACGATGCGGACGATGTCCGGGGCCACCCCGCGGAGGGGCATGAAGTCGATGACGGCGACCACCCCCTCGGCCGTCTCATGCTCCGTCTCCAGGACCAGCGTGTCGTCCACGTACCGGCGGCGGGTGGATTTCACCTCGCCCGCCGGGGCGACGAGCCACCGGCCGTTGTCCGGCGTGCCGAGCAGGCCGGCGAAGCACGCCCCCGAGTCGAACCGCGGGACACACATCCAGTCCACGGACCCGGACCGTCCGACCAGGGCGACGGTCTGCAAGTCGCCGATCAGGGCGTAGTCTTCGATGCGGGAGGCCATGCGCGACCCCGTCAGGCGGGACTCAGTTCGATGACGGCCTTCACGTCCCCCGGCCGGCGGTCGAGGGCGTCCGCCCACCGGGCCGGCGGCACCCGGCGGGTGATGAGTCGGGCCAGCCACTTGGGGTCGGCCTTGGCCAGCGCCGCGGCCCCGGCCTCGTAGTGCCGGCGGTTGGCGTTGACGGACCCGAACACCACGTCGTTCTCGAGCACCATCGACTTGTTGAGCGAGCCGGCGTCCACCGGAATCGGCCGGCCTCCGGAGGAGATGCCGGTCAGGCAGGTGATGCTCCCCGGCGGGGTGTGTTCGACGATGTCGAAGACGAGCTGGCCGACGCCGGTGCATTCGATGACCACGTCCGCCGTCTTGGCCAGGTCGCCCGCCGGGCCGGTGTGGTAGGACGCCCCGAGGTCGCGGACCAGGCCGGGCTTGGGCCCCTCCGTCACCCGGTCCAGGACGTGGACCTCCAG
>DASXAN010000146.1:0-2992 GCA_036406755.1 Gemmataceae bacterium | reverse complement strand
GCGGAGCGGAGCGCGCCAGCGCTCCGCTCCGCGGACTCCGCGTCGCGGCTAACCGGTGCCCACCCTGGTCAACCCCCGCTGGTTCTGCTCCAATGACTTCATGTCGGCCCGCACCTTCACCTTCCTCGGCACGGGAACGTCCACCGGCGTGCCGATGCTCGGCTGCGACTGCCCCGTCTGCCGCTCCCCCGACCCCCGCAACCGCCGCGACCGCTGCGCCGCCCTCGTCCGCACCCCCAACGGCAATATCCTGATCGACACCCCGCCGGAGCTGCGGCACGAGCTGCTCCGCGCCGGCAACCCGCCCGTCCACGCCGTCCTCTACACCCACTACCACGCCGACCACCTGTTCGGCCTGGACGACCTCCGCCAGATCCCCCGCGTCATCGGCGGCCCGGTCCCCGTCTACTGCGCCGACGACACCGAGGCTGTCATCCGCACCACCTTCCCATACGTATTCAACAACAATCAGGTCGAAGCCCCGGCCAGCTTCGTCCCGCGGCTCGACTTCCACCGCATCAAGCCGGCCGAGTCGTTCACCGTGCTCGGCCAGCGGGTGCTGCCGGTGCTGCTCGTCCACGCCCAGTTCCGGGTGCTCGGCTTCCGCCTGGGCGACGTCGCCTACTGCACCGACGTGAACCGCATCCCCGAGGCGAGCGTGCCCTTGTTGCAGAACCTGCGGGTGCTGGTCCTCGACGCCCTGCGATACCGCCCGCACCCGGCCCACTTCGGCTTGCAGGAGTCGCTGGACGTCATCGACCAGCTCAAGCCCCAGCGGGCGTACCTGACGCACCTATCCCACGACTTCGACCACGAGAAGGTGAGCCGCGAACTGCCGGCGAACGTCGAACTGGCCTACGACGGGTTGAGCTTCGATTTCTAAAATGGCCCCATGCACCAGCCACCCGACGACCTGAAGGCCCGCCTCGCCGCTCACCGCCAGGAGCACGCCCTTGCCGGCTGGGACCGGCTCGGCCCCGAGGACCGGGCCCACCTGGTCGGCCAGCTCCAGACGCTCGACCTCGACCTGCTCGCCCGGCTGTACGCCCGCCGGGACGAGGCGTTCGCCGTCCCGGCCCTGGACCGCATCGCCCCGCTGCCCAACGTGCTGCCCGACGCCCCCGACCCGGAGGCCCGCCAGATCGGCGACGACGCCCTGGCGTCTGGCGAGGTGGCCGCCCTGGTCGTCGCCGGCGGCCAGGGCACCCGGCTCGGGTTCGACCACCCCAAGGGCATGTTCGCCATCGGCCCGGTGTCGAACGCCAGTCTGTTCCAGTTGCATGCCGAGAAGGTGCTGGCCCGCGGCCGGAAGTACGGCGTCCGCATCCCGTTCCTGGTGATGACCAGCCACGCCACGCACGCCGAGACGGAGGCGTTCTTCCAGGAACACGACTACTTCGGCCTGTCCCCGGACGACGTCTACTTCTTCCGACAGGGGACGATGCCGGCGCTGGACCTGGCGACCGGCCGGCTGTTGATGGAAGGGCCGGGCCAGCTGTTCACCAGCCCCAACGGCCACGGCGGAACGCTCACCGCGATGGCCGACACCGGCCTGCTCGACCAACTCCGCCACCGCGGCGTCCGCCACGTCTTCTACTTCCAGGTCGATAACCCGCTGGTCAAGATCGCCGACCCGACGTTCCTCGGCCGGCACGTCCGCGCCCGGGCCGACGTGTCGAGCAAGGTCATCCCCAAGGACGGGCCGTTCGACAAGCTCGGCAACCTCGCGCTCATCGACGGCAAGCTATCGATCATCGAGTACTCGGACCTGCCGAAGGAACTGGCCGAGGCCCGCGACGCGGCCGGCGGCCTGCGGTTCAACGTCGGCAACCCGGCCATCCACATCTTCGACCTGGCGTTCCTGGAGCGGGTCACGGCCGGGGACGCGGGCGGGTTGCCGTACCACCTGGCCCGCAAGAAAGTGCCGTACTGGGACCCGGCGGCCGACCGGGTCGTGACGCCCGAGAAGGAGAACGCACTGAAGTTCGAGCGGTTCGTCTTCGACGTGCTGCCGCTGGTGGACCGGTGGACGGCCGTGGCGACGAGCCGGCCCACGGAGTTCGCCCCGCTGAAGAACGCGACCGGGGCCGACTCGCCGGCGAGTGTGAAAGCGGCTCTAACGGCGCTGGCGACGGATTGGCTGAGGCGGGCGGGCGCGGAAGTGCCGGCGGGGGCGGTGGTGGAGATCAGCCCGCTGTTCGCGCTGGAGCCGGACGACGTGGCGGGCAAGGTGAAACCGGGAACGGCGCTCGCGCCGGGGACGTATCTCAAGGACAACCCCGGTTAGCCGCGACGCGGAGTCCGCGGAGCGGAGCGCGCCAGCGCTCCGCTCCGCGGACTCCGCGTCGCGGCTAACCAGGAGGGGATCATGCTCCACGCCCTGATCATGGCCGGGGGCGGCGGCACCCGGTTCTGGCCCCGCAGCCGGGCCGCCCGGCCCAAGCAGTTCCTCACCCTCACGGGAGACCGGTCGCTCTTGCAGCAGGCCTGCGACCGGCTCGAGGCCCAGGTCCCGGCCGAACACACCTGGGTCATCACCGCCGCACAGCACCGCTCCGAGGCGGAGAAGCAGTTGCCCCACCTGCCGGCCGAGCAGGTCGTCGGCGAGCCGACCGGCCGCGACACGGCGCCGTGCATCGCCCTGGGAGCCGCCCTGATCGCCCGCCGCGATCCGGCCGCCGTCATGGTCGTGACGCCGGCCGACCACGTCATCGAGCCGACGGCCGAGTTCCAGCGGGCCGTCCGGGCCGCCGCCCAGGTGGCGGAAGAGCACCCCGACGCGCTCATCACGTTCGGCATCCCGCCGACGTTCCCGGCCACCGGCTACGGCTACATCCACCGCGGCCCGGAGGTCGCCCGCCGGCAGGGCGTGCCGGTGTACCAGGTGGCGGCGTTCCGGGAAAAGCCGGCCGCGGACGTGGCCGAGCGGTTCGTCGCCAGCGGCGAGTACTTCTGGAACAGCGGCATCTTTGTCTGGAAAGTGTCGGCAATA
>DASXAN010000145.1:0-7133 GCA_036406755.1 Gemmataceae bacterium | reverse complement strand
GACCCGCGGGTCGGCACGCCGCCGGTCCAGCCGGTGCCGGGCGTCACGCCGGTGCCGCCGCCGCCGGGCGCCGCCGGGGCGACCGCCGTCCCGGTGTCGGCCGTCGGCACCCCGCCGCCCGTCACCGGCGGGCGGATGACGCTGGACCAGGCGTACGCGGCGGTGGCGGCCCGCGGGCCGCTGGCGTACCTGATGAAGTTCAACTCGCAGACCGGCGAGTATTCCTTCACCCTGAAGGTGCCGAGCCGGCTGAACACGGCCGCGGTCCAGAGCGTGGACGCGACGGCGGCGACGCCGGCCGAGGCCATCCAGCGGGCGCTGGAGCAGCTCGGCAATTGACGCGGCCCGGCGTCAGAGGCCGCGGCCGCCGCCCGGCCCGTCCGGCCGGCCGAACACCGGCGGGTCGATCACCGGCGAAAACTCCGTCTCGTGGAAGACGCCGGCCGTGTCGAACGCCTGGGTCAGCGTCTGCGTACTGCCCGGCTGCGTCGGGCTCGGCGGGATGACGATCGTCTCGGACACCCCCTCCTGATACCGCTCCGTCCCCTTGACTGTCGGCAGCAGCACGAACCGCCCCGGCTGGTAGACCGATTCGGTCACGGCGCCGGCGGCGGTGGCCGCCCCCGAGACGCGGATGGGCAAGGGCGGCGGCGTGCCGAACGGCGTCACCGGCACCAGCGACGCGGCGAACTGGTCCTGGGCGGCGAACGGGGTGGTCACGGTCACCGCGTCGGGGGTCGGGCCGGGCGGGACCGGCGGGACCTTGAACGAGCCGGACGAGGACAGGGTCGCACTGACCGCCCAGGGGGTGTCGGTGCCGCCGGTGGCCGTGGCGAAGACGTGCCGCTCGGACCCCGACAGGCTGACCTGCTCGGTGAAGTTGGCGACGGCCGGGGTGGTGGACGCGGGCCCGGGCAGCAGCCCGGCCACGGAGCCCCGCTCGCCGACCGTGGCGGTGAGGACCCAGGGCGGGGGGGTGGGCAGTCCCGGCGGCTGCGGCGGGTACACAACGGCCGTGACACTGCCGGAGAGGGAGAAGGCCGCGTGGAAGCTGCCCGCCGTGCCGGCCGTCGGGTCGGGCGGGGTGGTGGTGAGGGTCACCGTCCCGTGCAGGCTGTAGGTCAGCGCGAGCTGGCCGGTCACGGCGACCGGACTGGCGGACGGGCCGGTGACCGTCAGGGTCTGCTGGAAGGTGCCGTCGATCTGGACGGGGGCCATGACCGTGTTGGCGGTGGTCGGCAGGCCGGTGAGGACGGGCAGGGGGTTGAACTGAACCAGGGCGGTCGGCGGCAGCGGCTGGGGGTTGAAGGCGGTCACGGTCATCGGCACGAAGCTGAGGGCGACGGGGTTGGCCCGATCTTCGAGGGGTTCGACGCGGGGGCGGAGCTGGCGACCGGCGGGCCGGGGCATGGTCCGCCGGCCGGTTCGGGCGAGGAGGCGGTGCAGGAGGCGTGGCATGGCTGCAGCTCCCTAACGAAAAGGTGTCGTGGGCACCGAAGCGGTTGCGCGGCCACCGAGTCTTGGGCGGATGGGGGTTCGTCCATATAGACGCTCGCGGGCCGGGTGAGTTCCGTTTTCAGGCCCGGCGGGAGATGGGCCGGGCGGCGGAACAACATCTTTTTCTGGCAGGACAAAACCGGACATTTTGGGACATGGCCCTGGCCGGGGGCGGCGCCGCGGGCGGGAAACATCTTTTCCTGGGGTGACAAACCGCGACATTCTGCGACACCGGCGGCCGGCCGCCATGCGGGCACCGACGCTTGGGCCAGAGATCGTGCGGACTTGCGGGGACATGGCCGGGTTCCCAACGGATGCCGGCAGCCGGGCGCGGCCGGGGCCGAGGGAAGTGTAGGGTATATTTGTATAGTTGCAAGCCTTCGCTGGGCCGATCCGGGTGAGGTGCAACCGCGCTGTGCGGCAGCTAGAGCGTCGGTAGGATGGGAGCGGGGGCCGTCATGATCGAACTCACCGAAGAGCAGCGGCGGGAAGTGCGGCATGCCGACGGTCCGGTTCGGCTGACCGACCCGGACACGAAGGCGGAGTATGTCGTGCTGAAGGCTGAGGTCTACGAGCAGATGCGGCGGGTGTTCGAGGAGGTCGATCCGTCCCTGTACGAATACGACGACGGGCCGTGGACGGACGAAGAGATGGACCGGCTGGCCGAGGAGTCGGGGAAGATGCTCGACGGCGACCGGCTGCGACCGTGAATCGGGGAATTTGTTGAGGATCGCCGGCGAATCGGGGGGCCATCACCCTAACGGTGTCCGCCGATCAGCCTACGTCCGGACGCCCACGTTTCTCAACTGAAAAGACTGTTCACTTTCCGTCATTCTGACACCGCAATTGCGCTCGCCATCGCCAAGTCGCCGGAGTGGCTTATGCTGACGAGCCAGCCGGTGATGCCGAGGCGGTCGGCCATCTGTTGCGCCCCTTCCGAGAGTCGAACGAGCGGCGCGTCCGAAGGGAGACGTAGTATGGCGATCCCGTGGTCCCCCGCGATCATCCGCTCAATCAGTGTCAGATGGTTGCGGTGCTTCTTCTCGTGCCCAAGCGTGCCCCCGGACGGCATGATGTAGGCGGCTGCATAAATCTTCTGACCCTTCGCCATCGCGCGGCTGAGTACCTGGTCGTACCGCTTGAACGAATACTCGTCCCAGGTCAACGGCCCGACACTCTGCTCCAACAGCTGCCACGTCTCGATGCGGTTGAACAGCTTGAACAGCAGGATGCGGAATACCACCTCGACCGGGTCCGTGGGCAGGTCGTCGCGGTAGATGACGCTGTGGATCAGGTATTGGCTGACGCGATCGGAGGCCCGGTACGGGTTCGTAAACTTGTGCGCCTGCAACACCGGGTCGTAGGTCCAAGGTGGCGGGCGGCGCTCCAGGCGGTTGAAGAAAACGCGCTGCCGCTCGGCCGCGAACCGCCAATAGCTGTCGTAGACTGGCGACGGCCTGAGCGGCGATATGTTCGGCGGCGGGGCGGCGTCCACTGTGGATTGTGTTCTCGGAACGGTGCTGTTGCGGCGGCCCATCCCAACCTCCGTGCTGGCTGCGGCTGCGATTCGAAATGTCGAGTTGCCGCCTTGTTGCCGGACCGCCGGTTGTCAGCCGGGCCTGAGATGTCCCCCGCTCGCGTCCAGGACCGCCTGTGCCCGCGTCACAAGATCGCGCGCCTCGGGCAAACCCCAGCGGTTCTTTTTCACGTCCTTGTCGTCGCCGGTGTCGATCTCGGCGTGTGTCGAGATGCAGGTCAGCGGCCCGGCCGTCAGCCCCGCTTCCTTGGCAAGGAAGGCCTGTAGCCAGCCGAGCCCGATGAGATTGCCCAGGCACCGCGTGATGTACGTGTGGTTGCGGTACATCGCAGTGAGCATCAGCCCGCGCTCCGGGTGCACCTTGAAACTGAGGAAGCTCAGGCACTGGCCGCCATAGAGGGAGCGGCCGTCCAGCAGGGGATCATAGACGGCCAACTCGTAAGCCGCCTTGTACCGCACTCCGGCCTCCTCTTGGCGATTCAGCTTGTCGATCATTTCCTGGACGGGGTTGTAGACTTCCCCCTTAGCGTTCCGGTGCCGGGTCATCCGCTCGAAATATCGCCCCCACCGCTTTGACTCGGTCAACTTGTCGAAGACCTTGTGGTACTCGGCGTAAAACTTCGGCGAGCCGTGCTGCCGGTACAAGGCCTGCGGGAAGATGGTGTTCGCAACCGTCACGACCGGGTTCTGGTCATGAGCGATCAGGAACTCGTTTACCAGAGTGATGGCTTCGTTGTCTTGGTCGCCGAACTTTTTCGGGTCATCTACGTCGATGACGACGTTGTAGGCTTCGTCGCCTGCTCTGATGACCGCCATGGCTGCGGCGGCCCAGGCCCGGGCGCACGTCGGCTGTGTCGGAACGGTGAGATACATGTGGCGCCTCAGCTGATGGTTGCCATTATCCGGATTCGCGGGGTCATGTACGGCTCGGCGACCCAGGCGCACCCGTCGGAGCCCCAGGTGTCGCCCCAGGAATTTCGGACGAGGAGGAGTTTCTTCCCGCCGCGCTCGCCGGCGGCAACGGCGACGACCGCGTGCCGCCGGCTCGGGTCAACCGGCTCGGACGAATCAACCACGTCGTCGCTGTCCGGAAGGTAGAAGGCGTCCGAGATCGACATCACCACCATCACCGGTGTGTCGGCCTCAACGGAATCCCACGCGGCCGCGAAGCCGCCAGACAGGATACTCGACGCCCTCCGGTATACCGGCCCTATGGTGGCCGGGGGCTTCCACAGACTGATGTCGTTCGGAAGGGCGGGGAGATATCCCCAGTCGGCCTCGACTGGCTGCCCGTCCTGTTCGAGAGCTTCCCGGATTGACCTCGGGGTGGCTCCTTGGGTCGGCGGGGCCGCCTCACGCCGCTTCGCGTGGAAAAACAGGAACTCGCAGGAGAGGGCCGACCACGGCTCCCGCGCCGCGGCATGGGTGTCGCTCATCGCGAACGCGATGCAGGTCGGACGAGTCCCCTGGTCGCGCGCCGGTCCGAGCCGGCCGCGAAGGTCTTTGCGGACGGTAACGGAACTCATGCAGCACCCTGGAGAGCCTTCTGCCGCTGGGCCTTGAGTAGTCCGGTTTGCACCGGCCCTGATAGGTCCACCTCCATCTCAAGGGAGTGGAGGGGCACTCCCTTCGGTTGCCACGGACGAACTTCTTTCAGCGAGACCTGACCAGTGGCCCCGGCCTTCGACTCCGCGATCACCGTGCGGAACGTCACGCCGCCAATAAGGTCCGTGTCTGGATCGGCGGCCCGGCTATCTTCCACGACGGCGAATCCCGCCTTGGCGAGGTCGTCGAGCCGCCACAGATACCCGGAGCCGCTGTGCTCGTGCAGTTTCACGACCACCAGATCCAGCTTGCTGCCCTCCAGAAGAATGCCGTCGTCTCGCTCGGTGACCACCCACACGTCGCCATAGCGGTTCGCCGGCGTGTAAGGCGCGGACAGCCTTTTCTTGATGTCCCGCCGCCCGACGGTCAGCAACTGCTCGCATTGCGCGGGTCCGATCACCTTGTTCTGCTGCAAGGCGTGGCATGTGGCAGCGTAGCTAGTGCCGAGCCGGAGCGAAAGTTGATAAACCACCTCGGGCCTGTTCAGGTCCAGGGCACTCCAGCCCTGCCGCTGCATGTGCCTGACCAGGAGCCAGCGCGGGATCAGCAGCTGTGAGGCGAACACGTTCGCCTGGATCTCCTGGATGTCGTAGCCGTCGTCCTCCCGATCCACGTAGGGCGACCGTGCTAGGATCTCCTTTGGATCGGCACTCGGCTTGTGGCCGAGGACCACGTGGCCCAGCTCGTGAGCCGCCGTGAACCGCTGGACCGGCAGTTGACGCTGGGTAGTGACGATGATGCCCTTTTCGCCGTCCTCATCGAGGAAAGCCCCGAGCAGCTTGTCGAGCCGCTGGAACATCATGAGGACATCCTGCTGCACCAGCATATCGAAGACATCGACCCGGCCTTCGCCGGCCTCGATCCGCTCCTTGGTGCGGTACCGCTTGTGCATCTCGTCGGCCGCTTGGGCGGCGCGCAAGATGGCAGCGCGAACGTCCGCCATGGCTCAGGCTCCCTTGATTTGCTTCCTAGCCCGGAGGAAGTCAGCAAACCGTCCTAGTTCCGCTCGGTCTTCCGGCGACAGTTCAGAGGCCTTCCTCGCTAGGTGCGCGATCTCCTCTCCGACCGCCAAGGACTCGGCATCCTCCCCGGTGAAGTACGTGGCGGGACGCTTGTAGAGGCTCGCAAGCTTCTTCATTTCAAGGGCGTCCACTTTTCGCTGGCCCGTCTCGACCAGAGAAAGTGCAGACCTGGAGACGCCGAGGTACCTCGCTACCTCTTCCTGTGAAAACCCGAGGTATTCCCGCGCCTCACGAAGCCGGTCGCCCATCGCCTTGCGGTCGTTGTCCATGACCTCAGGCTTGTTGTCCCGGTTCGTGGCCATGATGAGTACCTCTCACTTCTGAGCGTTGGTCCAGACACCCCGAATGCGTTCGGTCATGTCCTTGACGCCATTTTCCACACTCTTGTAGCCGCCGCGCCGGATGCACCTCTCCGGGGGGAGTTTGATTTTCAGCAGGTTCTCGATCGCGGTTACGGCCGTCACGATCCGCAGGGAGTCAAGTACTGGCTCCCAGCCCGAGTGAAGGACATTGCTTTCCTCGGTGGCCTCGGTCAGCTCCCTGCGCAGCAAATCCTGAACTGCCGCAAGCGGGAATCTGGTCTTTGGCCGCACTGCTGAGATGGTTGCTTGGACAGACATAATCTCGTCCCTAGTCCGCCCCGCTCAGGAGCATCCTCTATCCCATGATACGGCCCTTTGTTCGAAACTCAATCCTTATAAGCTGGTTTTGTTCGTTTTTCGGACGATAGCTTATTGTATGAGCCGTAATCATTTAGCAGTTTATGGTTTAGGTCGTGACCAGGAGATTGCTCGCCACTTCGCCATCGATCGGTATGTTGAGACAGTGCCTCTCCCGCCTTCTCCCGGACCCGTTGCATGTCCCGCCGCTGTGCGTTCACGCTGATCGAACTCCTCGTCGTCATCGCCATCATCGCCATCCTCATCGGCCTCTTACTGCTCGCCGTGCAGAAGGTCCGCGAGGCGTCGGCCCGGGCCAGCTGCCAGAACAACCTCAAACAGATTGCCCTCGCCTGCGCCAACTACGAGAGCCGCGCCGGCATGTTCCCGCCGTCCAACACCACCAGCCCGCCCTGGCACGGCTGGCCCGCCCTCGTCCTCCCCGACCTCGATCAGCAGAACGTCCGCGCCATCTACGTCATGACCGCCAACTGGTACGACCCGGCTAACCAGGCCGCCCGCACGGCCCCCGTCAAGACGCTCCTCTGTCCCGACACCGACAATAGCCGCGTCGGGCTTTCCGACGTGCCCGGCGCCCCCGGCACGCCGTTCGCCGGCGCCGCCTGGGACTACACCAACGTGTCCGTCGTCGCCACGACGCTGCTCACCTACCTCAACTACCCCAACCCGGGGAGCTACCCCGTCGTCTGGCGGGGCGTCATGAGTTCGACCGGCTCGACCGTCGCCGAGATCACCGACGGGCTGTCGAACACGCTGCTCGCCTACGAGTGCGCGGGCAAGCCCGACTACTGG
>DASXAN010000144.1:0-3586 GCA_036406755.1 Gemmataceae bacterium | reverse complement strand
GGACCCATGACCCGCATCCTGCTCGTCTGCTGCGTGCTCGCCCTCGGCTGCCACCGCGGGCAGAAGGCCAACGCCCCGGAGCCGCCGAACGAGCGGCCCGGCGGCGGCCCGAACGAGAACCTGACCGGCCAGCAGCGGGTGCAGCAGAGCAAGATTCTGACCGCCCCCGGCCGGGCCGTCTGGCTCAACGAGCTCGACGAGCTGCGGAAGTTCATCACCCAGTACCAGGCCGAGAACGGCCGCTACCCGACGAAACTCGACGACATGCCCGACCTGTCCCGCGACCTGCCCCGCACCGCCCAGGCGATCCGCGACGGCGAACTCCTCCTGGCCGGTGGCAAGGGCGGCATCCTGGCCTACCCCAAGGACGCCCTGACCGCGGGCGGCCGGGTGATCACGACGAGCGGCGTTCAGGAAATGGCCCCCGACGACCTGCGGCGGGCGCTGGGCAGCTGAAAGGACCGACCCCGAGCATGGCGACCGTCTACGTCAACGGCAAGCCGGTGGACATCGGCAGCGACCGGCTGAACCTGATCCAGGCGGCCGACCGCGGCGGCGTGTTCGTCCCCCACTACTGCTGGCACCCGGCCCTGTCGGTGGTGGCCAGCTGCCGCATGTGCCTGGTCGAAGTCGGGGAGATGAAGGACGGCAAGCCGGTCATGCAGCCGAAGGTCGTTCCCGGCTGCCAGACGCCCGCCAAGGACGGGACGGTGATCGTCACCGACTCGCCCAAGGCCAAGGCCGCGCAGGCGCAGACGCTTGAAGGGCTGCTCATCAACCACCCGCTCGATTGCCCGGTGTGTGACAAGGCCGGCGAGTGCAAGCTCCAGGACTTCAGCTACGAGTACGGCAACGCCCAGAGCCGGATGATCGACGTCAAGAACACGCCGCCGAACAAGCCGCACATCAGCTCGAAGATCACGCTGTTCACCGACCGCTGCATCCTGTGCTCACGGTGCGTGCGGTTCACCCGCGAGGTCAGCGGCCAGGGCGAGCTGACGGTCATCAACCGCGGCGACCACTCGGAGATCGACGTCTTCCCCGGCGAGCCGCTGGAGAACAAGCTGTCCGGCAACGTCGTGGACCTCTGCCCGGTCGGCGCGCTGTGCTCGAAGGACTTCCTGTACAAGCAGCGGGTCTGGTACTTGCGGGACACGCCGAGCGTCTGCCCGAACTGCTCGACCGGGTGCAGCGTCCACCTCGACACGAACAAGAGCGTGCTGTTCCGCCTGCGGCCGCGGGAGAACCCGCAGGCGCAGGGCTACTTCATGTGCGACGAGGGCCGGTTCGGCTACCACTGGGTCAACGAGGCCGAGCGGGTCAAGCGGCCGCTGGCGCTCAAGGGCGGGCAGCTCACCGTCACGCCGTGGGCGACGATCCTGCCGGAGCTGCGGCAACGGTTCGCCGACGCGGCCCGGGCCAACGCCCGGTCGGTGGCCGCGGTCCTGTCGCCGTTCCTGACGTGCGAAGAGGCGTTCCTGCTCGCCAAGTATCTCAAAGGGCTGTCCGGCGAGGTGCGGCTCTTCCTCGGCCCGGTGCCGGTGGTCGGCCAGGACGACACCTACCCGAAGGACCGCCGCGGCCGGCCGATCGAGCCGGTCAAGTTCACGATCCGCTCGGAGAAGTGCCCGAACCGTCGCGGCGTCGAGGCGGTGTTGAAACACTTCCACGGCGAGGTGTTGCCGTTCGACCGGGCGGTGGAGGCGGCCGGCCGCGGCGAGCTGACGGCCGTGTGGGTGGCGGCCGGCTACCCGCAGGGTGGGGGGTATCCGGGGCCGAGTCCGTGGCTGTCCGACGAGCAGGCGGCTGCCCTCCGCAAGGCGGCGGTGTTGGTGGTGCAAGACGTGCTGCCGTCGCCGGTCAGTGCGAAGGCCGATTACGTCCTGCCGGCGGCGGCGTGGGCGGAGAAGGACGGGACGTTCGTCAACCACGCCGGGCTGGCGCAGGCGATCAGGAAGGCGGCCCACGCCCCGGGCGAGAACCGCGGCGAGGGGCAGGTGTACGCCGACCTGATGGGCCGCCGCGGGCTGTTGCACGCCGGCCCGGTGCGGGCGGAGCTGGCGGCCGCGGTGCCGGCGCTGGCCGGGCTGGCAGAAAAGATGCCCACGCTGGGCACGCGGCTGGAGTTGGCGGTGGTGGGAAGCTGAATGAATTCGTGACGCCGCGACGCGAGTCTTCGAGCGAAGCGCTCCCCTCGCGGACTCGGGTCGCGGCGTCACGACGAATGAGAGTTTCGAATGGTCGTCATCGACTGGCTCTCCGCGCACCACCTGCTCGTCCCGCTGATCGTCATGATCCTGGTCATGGCGACGCTCCTCGGCGGCACCCTGTACCTGGTCCACGCCGAGCGGAAGATCTCCGCCTACATGCAGGACCGCATCGGCCCCAACCGCCTCGGCTGGGGCGGCATGTTCCAGCCGCTCGCCGACGGGGCCAAGATCTTCCTCAAGGAGGACATCGTCCCCGCCCACGTGGACAAGCTGTTCTTCATGCTCGCCCCCGGCATCGCCGCCGGCACGGCCCTGTTGGCCCTGGCCGTCGTGCCGCTCGGGGCGACCGTGCCGCCGCCGGCCGCCCAGCCCGTCGTCCCCGCCCAGGTCCGCGGCCCCGACGGCACACTGGCGGCCAACCCGGACCGGCCCGAGTCGGTCCGCCGGGCGACCGAGGCCCTCGCCGCCGACGTCCGGCGATACCACGACACGCCGAAGATCATGATCGCCCCCGGCGTGGACATCGGCCTGCTGTTCGTGTTCGCCGTCGGCAGCCTCGCCGTGTACGGCATCATCCTCGGCGGCTGGTCGAGCAACAACAAGTACAGCCTGCTGGGGTCGCTGCGGTCCAGCGCCCAGATCATCAGCTACGAAATCCCGATGGGCACCGCGATCCTGGCGGTGCTGCTTTACACCGGGTCGCTCAACCTGGAGCGCGTCATCGATTCGCAGGTCGGCGGTCACGGCATCGGCTGGCACATCCTCTACCAGCCGCTGACGTTCTTGATGTTCATGACGGCCATTTTCGCCGAGTGCAATCGCCTGCCGTTCGACCTGCCTGAGGCCGAGCAGGAACTCGTGGGCGGCTACCACACCGAGTATTCGAGCCTGAAGTTCGTGATGTTCTACCTGGGCGAGTACATCCACATGGTCACCACCAGCTACCTGATGGCGGTGGTGTTCTTCGGCGGCTGGCACCTGCCGTGGGTGTCGTCGCTCGGTGGAGAAGGGACCGTCTTGAACTACGTGGTCCGGACGCTGGTACTCGGCGGCAAGGCGAGCTTCTTCATCCTGTTTTTCATGCTGATCCGCTGGACGCTGCCGCGGTTCCGGTACGACCAGCTCATGGGCCTGGCGTGGCGGACGCTCATCCCGCTGTCGCTGGTCAACCTCGTCGTGGTAATGATCGTGCGGCAGATGGACTGGTCGCCGTGGTGGCTGCTGCCGCTGCAGGTGCTGCTCCTGGTCGGGGCGGCGGCCGTGACCCTGCGGCGGCGGGCACCGCCGGCCGTGATCCGCACCGGCCGGCACCCGGCGCTGATCGGCGTGGGTGAAGGGTAGCGACGTGACGCCGCGACCCGAGTCTTCGAGGGGAG
>DASXAN010000143.1:0-10628 GCA_036406755.1 Gemmataceae bacterium | reverse complement strand
CTCCCCTCGAAGATTCGGGGCGCGGCGAAACGGTCGGGAAGGATTTGTGACTCCGGACGAACACGTCCTCGTCATCCCCGCCGCGGCGCTGGACCGCCTCGGCCCGGTCCGCGGTTTCCGAGCCGACCCCGGCGGCCGCCTCGCCGACCTGCTCGACCCGGCCCACATCACCTTCCGGCCCCGGGCCGCCGTCGAGGCCGACCCGACGTTCAAGCAGCTCATCCCGTACGTCGTCTTCCGCCACGGCGGCGACCTGTTCCACTACACCCGGGGGGCCGGCGGCGGCGAGGCCCGCCTACGAGCGAAGCGGTCGGTCGGCGTCGGCGGACACATCAGCGCCGCCGACGCGGCCGGGGTACCCGCTTGCGGGTCGCCCGCCGACCCGTACCGGGCCGGGATGCTCCGCGAACTGGCCGAGGAAGTTGAGGTCGGTTCGCCGTACACCGAGCAGATTGTCGGACTGGTCTACGACCCGTCAACGCCGGTGGGCGAGGTACACCTGGGCGTCGTCCACCTGCTGACCTTGGACCGGCCGGCGGTGCGGCCGCGGGAGGCGGACATTGCGGCGGCCGGGTTCGCGCCGCTGGCGGACTTGTGGGAGCAACGGGCGGCGTTCGAGACGTGGTCGCAGTTCGTGATGGCGGAGCTGGTCCGCGGGGCGTGACGTCAGTCCGCGCCGCCGGCCGCCCGGGCCGCCGCCTCGACGTTCGGATCGCCCCACGGCGTCCCGGCCGGCCCTTTCGGCGGTGGCGCCTCGCCCGGGAACACCGGCAGCCCGTCGGCTGGCGCCCCGGCCGGCAGCAGCACGCCGAACCGGTCCACGACCCGGCCGGCGACGGCCAGCACCGGCGTCCGCAGCCGCAGCCTCACGACCGGCCCGGCGACCCGCTCCGCGGGTACCCCGCCGCGGAGGCTCACCCCCTCGACCCGCTCGACCCACGGGTGCAGGGCAAACGCGGCCTGCAACCGGTTCGCCAGCTTCGGCTCTAACAGGTTGATTTGATCCGGGAGATTGCCGAGGTACTGGACTTCGCCGAGGAACGCGGCCCGGTCCATGCCCGGCGGCACGTCACACCGCAGGTCGGCGAACGCGACCGTGTAGTGCCGCTGCTGGTCGAGCCGGTCGCGGGCCAGCCGGCCGAGCTGGAGGAGGCCGAACACCACCGCCGCGGCGGCGAAGGCGGCGAACACGGCGCGAACGATCGGGTGGCGCATCCTGCGTGTCCCCCCTCTCGGTTAGCCGCGACGCGGAGGCTTTGCGGAGCGGAGCGCGTCAATCAAGCGCTCCGCTCCGAAGACTCCGCGTCGCGGCTAACCGGGAATCACCACACGACGATCTCCGGCTCCAGGTCGATCCCGGTCCGCTCCCGCACCTTGCTCCGGAGCAGGTCCATCAGCCGCAGCACGTCGCGGGCCGTCGTCCCGGGGTTGGCGACCACGTAGTTGGCGTTCCGCTCGCTCACCTCCGCCCCGCCGACCTTCTGCCGGGCCAGCCCGGCCTGCTCGATCAGCGCCGCGGCGCTGAACCCCTTCGGGTTCTGGAACAGCCGGGCGGACGCCTGGAACGTGTACGGCAGCGCCGCCTTCCGCTGGATCCACGCCTTCCGCATCCGCTTGACGATGGCGTCGGTCGCGTCCCGCTCCAGCTCGAACTCGGCCGCCAGCAGCACGGCGTCGTCCAGGTTGCTCTGGCTCTCGCCGAACGTCAGCTCGTCCCGCTCCCGCACGTCCACTGTGCCCCGCTCGTCGAGCACCTCGACCCGGCGGACGAACTGGCCGATCTCGCCGCTGCGGCCGCCGGCGTTGTGCCGCAGCGCCCCGCCGACCGTGGCCGGGATGCCGACCAGCGCCTCCAGCCCGGCCAGGCCGTGCCGGGCGGACGCCGAGATCAGCGCCGGCAGGGTGGCCCCGCACCCGGCCCGGACCCGCGTCCCGTCCACGGTCACGGCCGTGAACGGCGGGGCCGTGAGCCGGACGACGGCCCCGGCCAATGGTTCGTCCCGAACGAGCAGGTTGACGCCGCCGCCGAGCACCCGCACCGGCACCTTCTCGGCGGCACAGTGCCGCAGGACGGCGACCAGTTCCTCGACCGACCGGGGGCGGACGAAGAACTCGGCCGGGCCGCCGATCTTGAGGTGGGTGTACGGGGCCAGCGGCTCGTTGGCGGTGGTGAACTCGGCGAACTCGGCCGGCCAGGGCATGGGTGTCTCCGCGGGCGGATGCGGGCATGATAAGTGACCGGGTGACGCCGTGACAAGGTGACACGGCGAACCGGGGCGAGTATGCTCGGGGCCATGGCCGACGACCTGCTGCCGCTGGTGTACGCCGAGCTGCGGCGGCTGGCGGCCCGGCAACTGGCCGGCGAGGCCCCGGGCCAGACGTTGCAGCCGACGGCGCTCGTCCACGAGGCATATCTGCGGCTGGCCGGTGGGGCCGCGCCCCGAAGTCGGAACGAGTTCCTCGCCGCCGCGGCCACCGCCATGCGGCGCGTCCTGATCGACCGGGCCCGCGCCCGCCGGGCGGAGAAGCGGGGCGGCGGCCGCGGCCGGGCCGACCTCGACCCCGACCACCTCGCCGCCCCGGAGCGGTCCGCCGACCTGCTCGCCCTGGACGAGGCGCTGACCCGGCTGGTGGCGCAGGATCCGCGGAAGGCGAAGCTGGTCGAGTTGCGGTACTTCGCCGGGCTGACGCTGGACGAGGCGGCCGCAGCCCTGGAAATCTCGCCGGCGACGGCCGACCGCGACTGGGCGTTCGCCCGGGCGTGGCTGCACCGGGAGCTGGCCGGCGAAGAAAAACCCGAAACGCCGTGAGGCGTTCCGGGCCCAGATTCCGCCTGAAGGGGTGGACCGCCACCCGACCTTCGCCGCGGAGGCCCGCCCGTGACCGAGGAAGCCCTGTTCCACGAAGCGCTCGCCGTCCCGCCGGACCGGCGGGCCACCTACCTGGCCGACCGCTGCCCTGACCCGGAGCTGCGGCAGCGGGTCGAGGGGCTGCTCGCCGCCCACGACCGCCCGGCCGGACCACTGGACGCGGCCCCCCAGACCGGCGCGTTCGTTCCGGATGCCGAACCCGTCCCGACCCACGTCGGCCCATACAAGCTGCTCCAGCGGCTCGGCGAGGGCGGCATGGGCGAGGTCTGGGTCGCCGACCAGGAGCGGCCGGTCAAGCGGCGGGTCGCACTGAAGCTCGTCAAGCCGGGCATGGACTCGGCCCAGGTGCTCCGCCGGTTCGAGGCCGAGCGGCAGGCCCTGGCCCTGATGGACCACACCAACATCGCCAAGGTGCTCGACGCCGGGACGGTCGCCGGCAAGCCCTACTTCGTCATGGAGCTGGTCAAGGGCGTCCCGATCACCAGGTACTGCGACGAGTTGCACCTGAGCGTCCGCGAGCGGCTGGGGCTGTTCGTGCCGGTCTGCCAGGCGATCCAGCACGCCCACCAGAAGGGCGTCATCCACCGGGACATCAAGCCGTCCAACGTGCTGGTCGCCATGCAGGACGGCAAGCCGGTCCCGAAGGTGATCGACTTCGGTGTGGCCAAGGCCCTGCACCAGCGGCTGACCGAGCAGTCGATGTACACCGAGATCGGGGCAGTCATCGGCACGCTGGAGTACATGAGCCCGGAACAGGCCGAGCTGAGCGCGCTGGACGTGGACACCCGGGCCGACGTGTACGCCCTTGGCGTCTTGCTCTACGAGCTGCTGACCGGCACGACGCCGCTGGACCGCAAACGGCTGCGGAGTGCCGCGTTCGTCGAGATGCTCCGCATCATCAAGGAGGAGGAACCGCCGCGGCCGAGCACTCGGCTGACGCAGTCGCACGACTCACTGGCGAGCCTGGCGGCCCGGCGGCGGACGGAGCCGGCCCGGCTGGCGAAGGAGGTCCGCGGGGAACTCGACTGGATCGTGATGAAGGCGCTGGAGAAGGACCGCACCCGGCGGTACGAGACGGCCGACGGGCTGGCCCGGGACGTCGAGCGGCACCTGGCCGACGAGCCGGTCGAGGCGTGCCCGCCGGCGGCGACGTACCGGGTGCGGAAGTTCGTCCGCCGGAACACGGGGCCGGTGATCGCCGCGGCGGCGGTCGGGCTGGTGCTGGCCGGTGGCATCGTCGGCACGACCTGGGCCCTGGTCGAGGCCCGCCGGCAGCGGGACGCGGCCGAGGCCGAGCGGGTGCAGGCGGACGCGGCCCGGGCCGACGCCGAGAAACAGCGGGACGAGGCCAACCGGGAGCGGCGGCGGGCCCGGGCCGCGCTCGACGACATGCTCGGCGACACGTCGAAGGGGTTCCTGACCGCGCAAAAGGAGTTGCTGCCGGAACAGAAGGCGTTCTTGGAGGGTGCCCTGAAGCACTATCAGGAACTGGCCGCCCACGCCGCCACCGATGAGGAAGGTCGGGAACTGATCGGGGGGGCCCAACTCCAGCTGGCCAGCATTCATGCGACGTTGGGACGATTGCCCGAGGCGGAGACGGCCTTGCGGGCCGGCATTGCCACGCAGGAAAAACTGGTCGCCGACTTCCCTGCCCAGCCGCGGCACCTTTACCCCCTGGCCCGCGGGTGGAACAACCTCGCCATGACCCTGGCCCATCTGGGTCAACACGCCGAGGCGGACGCGGCCTATCGGGCGGCGATCACGATCGTCGAGAAGTTGGCCGCGGACGCGCCCACCGAACCCGGACACCGTTGGAATCTGGCACGGGCCCACACCAACCGTGCGACGTCCCTTAGCGTCATGGGCCGGTACGAGGGGGCCGAATCCGAACTCCGGGCGGCCCTGGCGATTCAACAACACCTGGTCGCCGATTTCCCCGCCGCCGCCGAACAGCGCTCGTATCTCGCCGTCATCCATATGGCGAGGTTTCACCTGCTGCGGACGCTGGGCCGCAGCGCCGAGGCGGAAGCCGCCGCCCGGGCGGCGCTGGCACTCGACGAACGGCTGGTCCTCGACGTCCCCGCAAACCATGGCTACCGAAAACACCTGGCCGAAGTGCGCGGCTGGCTCGGCCTCCTGTTGTCCACGCTGCACCGGACCGCGGAAGCGGAGGCGAGCGTGCGCGCCGCCCTGGCCATCGACGAACGACTGGCCGCGGACTTCCCCGCCGACCCCGGATTCCGCTCCGCCCTTGCCGGCGACCATCAGCACCTCGCAACCGCGTTGGACGGCGCGGGGAAAGGCCCGGAGGCCGCGGCCGAATTGCGAATGGCCGTCGTGATCTCGGAGCGGCTCGCGCGCGAGTACCCGGCCGATCCGACCCACCGCAGTGACCTGGGCATTTCGCACACCGACCTGGGGCGCATTTTAGCCCGGGCGGGGCAACGAGCCGCGGCGGAGGCCGAGTACCGTGCGGCCATCGACATCCTGGCGCGGCTGGCGGCGGATTACCCCGGCAACGTCCAACACGGCACGCTGCTCGGGACGGCCTATTTGAATTTGGGCGCCCTGTTCGGCAACGCCGGCGAGTCGGCCGCGGCCCTGGAATGGCTCGAGAAGGCGATCGCCGCGCTCGAGCCGATCCGCCGCAGCAACCCGACCAACGCCTTCGTCCGGCCGACGCTGGTGGAAGCGCGGCGGAGCCGCGGGCTGGCGCTCATCGCCCTCGGCCGGCCGGCCGTGGCCGAATTCGACCGCGCCCTGGACCTCGACGACGGCACGTTGCGGACGGACCTTCGCCAGCACCGCGCCGTCGCACTGGCCCGCTCCGGCGAAACGGACGCGGCGCGTGGCGCGGCAGACGAGCTCGCCGCCATGCCCGGTCTAGGTGCCGGGGGCCTTTATGACGCCGCCTGTGTCTATGCCCTGGTTTCCGGGAGGCTGCATCCGGCCGACGCGAACCGCGTCGCCGCCACGGCGGTCGCCACCTTGCGGCGGGCGGTCGCGGCCGGCTACCGCGACGTCCGGCACATGACGGAGGACTCGGACCTGGCCGCCGTCCGCGGCCGGGCCGACTTCGCCGCGCTGCTCTGGGACCTGGCCGACACCGAACCGGAGGCGGCCCCGTGACCGAGGAAGCCCTGTTCCACGAAGCGCTCGCCGTCCCGCCGGCCGACCGGGCCGCCTACCTGGCCGACCGCTGCTCCGACCCGGAGCTGCGGCAACGGGTCGAGGGGCTGCTCGCCGCCCACGACCGCCCGGCCGGGCCACTCGACAGCCCGGCGGCCGCCACCGGGGCCTACTCCGCCGACCCCGCCCCCGCCGAGCGGGCCGGTGCCGTGATCGGCCCGTATAAGCTGCTGCAGCTCATCGGCGCCGGCGGCATGGGCGAGGTCTGGATGGCCGAGCAGGACCGCCCCGTCCGCCGCAAGGTCGCGGTCAAGGTCATCAAGGCCGGGATGGATTCGCGGCAGGTGCTGGCCCGGTTCGAGTCCGAGCGGCAGGCGCTGGCCCTGATGGACCACCCGAACATCGCCAAGGTGCTGGACGCCGGGACCACCCCGGAGGGCCGGCCGTACTTCGTCATGGAGCTGATCCGCGGCATCCCGATCACCCGGTTCTGCGACGAGAACCACCTCACCCCGCGGGAGCGGCTGGACCTGTTCGTGCCTGTCTGTCAAGCGGTGCAGCACGCGCACCAGAAGGGGGTGATCCACCGCGACCTGAAGCCGTCCAACGTCCTGGTGGCCCTCTACGACGACCGGCCGGTGCCCAAGGTGATCGATTTCGGCGTGGCCAAGGCCGCCGGAGAGCGGCTGACCGAGCGGACCATGTTCACCGAGTTCGGGGCGGTCGTCGGCACCCTGGAGTACATGTCGCCAGAGCAGGCGCGGCTCAACCAGCTGGACATCGACACCCGCTCCGACGTGTATTCGCTGGGCGTCCTGCTTTACGAGCTGCTCACCGGCTCGACGCCGTTCGATCGCAAGCGGCTGAAGGCGGCGGCGTTCGACGAAATGCTGCGGATCATCCGCGAGGAGGAGCCGCCCAAGCCGAGCACGCGGCTGAGCGGGTCGGCGGAGTTGCCGTCGATCGCGGCGGTGCGGAAGACGGAGCCGGCCAAGCTGTCGCGGTTGGTCCGGGGTGAGCTGGACTGGATCGTGATGAAGGCGCTGGAGAAGGACCGCACCCGGCGGTACGAGACGGCCACCGGGCTGGCGCGGGACCTCCAGCGGCACCTGGCGGACGAACCCGTCGAGGCGTGCCCGCCGTCGGCATGGTACCGGCTGCGGAAGCTGGCGCGGCGGAACAAAGGACCGGTGGTGGCGGCCGGGCTGGTGATGCTGGCCTTGTTGGCCGGCATTGCGGGGATGACCTGGGGGTTGATCCTGGCCAATCAGGCGCGGGTCGCCGAGGCGGACCAGCGCCGACTGGCGGAGCAAGAGCGGGACGAGGCCAGCCGGGCGCGGGTCGCCGAGGCCGACCAACGACATTTGGTGGAACGGCAGCGGGACGAGGCGAGAAAGCAGCGCGGCCACGCCGACCACGCCCGGGCCTGTCTGCATGACATCATCGGCGCCTGGAACGCCAACGAAAAGCAATGGTTCAATGCCAGCATGGAATACGGTAACGCTGTGGCCATCGAGGAGAAGCTGGTGGCCGAATTCCCCGATAACGTCGCCTACGCCTTCGAACTCGGGAAATGTTACCAGCAATACGCAACGGTCGTCCGCGACCATCTTGATCCGGCCGCTTCTCTCCGCTGGTACGGCAAGGCCATTGAGACGCTCGACCCGATCTATCGGGCGGCCCCGTTCGCCGTCACCGGATACGTCCTGGGCGAAAGCCATTCGGGCCGGGCCGAAGCCCTCGCGCACCTCGGCCGCGCAGGTGAGGCCCTGGCCGATTGGGATCGAGCGTTGGAACTGCGTGACAACGACGTCGTGCGCCTCGGCCGGGCGTTGGCCCTGGCCAACGCCGGCCGTCCGGCGCAGGCACTGGCCGCGGCTGACCAAGTGGCCGCCGTGCGGAACATAACGGCCGAACAACGGTATGACGTGGCCCGCGTTTATGCCCTCGCCGCCGCCAAGCTGCCGTCGGCCGCCGCCGGTGCTGCCGCCGCCCGGGCCGTTGCCGCGCTGCGGCAAGCCGTCGCCGCCGGCTACCGGGACCTCCCGCACCTGCTGCAAGACCCCGATTTCAATTCGCTCCGCGGCCGGGCCGACTTCGCCGCCCTGCTCTGGGACCTGGCCGACGCCAGCAAATGACCGGCGAGCGGGGTTGGGTGTGCGTCTCGAGGACCTCGGATTGTCACTGACAGGCGATTATCCTCGGGGCGCTTACGCAACCCCGCTCGCCGCCGGACGTTCGGTCCCGGCAGGAATCGAATAATCCCCCGCCCGAAAACGTCCCCGGAATTGCTTCATCTCCAATCCGCTTCCTCTGGCGTCCGCGGCGTACAATATGGTAGCTAGACCGTCGCCCCCAGGGTTTCTCTCCCCCCTGCGCGAAGGAGTCCGCCGAATGCCCGCCCCCGCCGTCGAGTCGCCCACCCGGCCGGCCAACCACTCAGTCGGTACCCCGCCGGTGACCGGTAACGGCCAATCACTTCACCTGTCCGTCCCCCTGTTTGATAGCTCCCCGACCTTCCGCATGGCGCTGAGCCAGCTCCAGTCGGTCGCCGACCACATCGACCTCGACCCCGGCGTGCTCGAACGGCTGAGCATGCCCAAGCGGGCCATGGTCGTCAGCGTCCCCATCCGCATGGACGACGGCCGGACCGAGGGGTTCCTCGGCTTCCGGGTGCAGCACTCCCTGACCAGCGGCCCGGCCAAGGGCGGGCTGCGGTACCACCCGGCCGTGGACCTCGGCGAGGTCGCCGCGTTGGCCATGTGGATGAGCTGGAAGTGCGGCATCATGGGCCTGCCGTTCGGCGGGGCCAAGGGCGGCATCGCCTGCGACCCGGCCGTGCTGAGCCGCAACGAGAAGGAACGGCTCACCCGCCGGTACACGGAGGAGGTCCAGAACATCATCGGCCCCCGCCAGGACGTGATGGCCCCGGACATGGGCACGGACGAGCAGACCATGGCCTGGATCATGGACACTTACTCGACCAAGGTCGGGTACGCCTGCCCGGAGATCGTCACCGGCAAGCCGGTCGAGCTAGGCGGGTGCGTCGGCCGGCGGGAGGCGACCGGCCGCGGCGTCGTCTACTGCGTCATGGAGGCACTCAAGGAACTCGACATCCCGGCCGAGAACGCCACGGCCGTCGTGCAGGGGTTCGGCAACGTCGGCAGCGTGGCCGCCCTGGAGCTGTACCAGCGGGGCGTCAAGGTGATCGCCGTGGCCGACCGGTACGGGGCGATCCACAATTCGGACGGCATCGACATCCCGGCCCTGGCGAAGCACATGTACGGGGCGCCGGCCGGGCTGACGCAACGGCTGCAGGACTTCCCCGGGGCGGAGGAGACCGACCCGCAGGAGATGCTGACGCTGCCGTGCACGGTGCTGGTGCCGGCCGCCCTGGAGCGGGTGATCCACGGCGGCAATGCCGGCAAGTTGCAGTGCCGCGTCCTGGCCGAGGGGGCGAACGGGCCGACGACGCCGGAGGCGGACGCCGTCCTGGCGGGCAGCGACGTCTTCGTCATCCCGGACGTGCTGTGCAACGCCGGCGGCGTGACGGTGAGCTACTTCGAGTGGGTGCAGGACATCCAGCAGCTGATGTGGAGCGAGGATCAGGTCAACCACAAGCTGCGGGAGCTGATGCTGCGGTCGTTCACCCAGGTGCGGCGGCTGGCGAAAGACCGGCGGGTGCCGATGCGGACGGCGGCGCTGATGCTCGGGGTGCAGAAGGTGGCGCAGGAGAAGGTCCGCCGCGGGCTGTTCCCGTGAGGCGGGCCGAACTCGTTACGCCGATGTCGGCAGGTCGCGCAGGCCGCACACCACCGTCTTCCTCAAGGCGTGGGCGATCCGGCAGAGGGTGTCGAGGGTCGGGTTCGCCTGCTTGCCGGTTTCCAGCCGGGACAGCGCCGCTGCGTCGATCCCGGTCCGGTCCGCCAGCTCGGCCAGCGTCAATCCCTGCCGCTCTCGCTCCCGCTTCAGCTCGAACATGACCTCGTGCAGGGCCAATAGTTCGCCGAGCGACACGGTGTCGGCGTGCCCGCCCTCGGCCAGCAATTGCTCGACCGTCGGCTTATCGCGCTGGTACCGGTCGCGGTCGGCCCGAAGGCGGGCGGCCTCCTCCGGCGTCCGGTCGGTGCGGCGGGTGACACGGCGGATGGTCATCGCTTCTTCCCCCGACGGGGCGGCACTTCGTACGCGGTCACCGGCTTGATCGTCCGCGGGTCGTCGTCCACATGCTCCCACACGACGATGATGTGCTTGCCGGTCCGGGTCCAGCCGAACGTCGCCGGCCGGCCGCTGGAGTCGCTCGGCACCGTCTCGTTCCGCGGGTCGCCGACGACGTCGTCCACCTCGTCCTGGGTGATGCCGTGCTCGACCACGATGTGGACGTGATTGTCGTCCGGGTCGTCTTCCAAATCCCAGATGACCACCGTGTCATTCACGGGCGGGACTCCCAGTCAGACCAATTGATTTATATTACAATTTCAATCCGAGTCAAGCGCTGGGCCGCGTCAGTCTGACCTCGATGCTGGTCGCGGTTCGCGCGGTCTGGTATGCTCGGTCCCACTCGCCCCGACCGACCCGCCGGAACCCCGCCATGACCCTCCGACCCGTCCTCGCCGCCGCCGCGGCCCT
>DASXAN010000142.1:0-3628 GCA_036406755.1 Gemmataceae bacterium | reverse complement strand
CGGAGACAGCCTCTGCCTCGGTGGGCCTCGGTCGCTCCGCTCCCTCGACCCACCCTACAAGAGCTACCGTCACCAGTCGATCATGCGGCCGACCCCCTGTTCCTTCGCCGCCGCGTAGACACGGGCCGCGGTCGCCACATCCTCCACGGCCAAGCCCACTGACTTGAACAGCGTCACGTCCGCCGGCCCGCCTCGGCCGCGGGCCTTGGCCACAAGCACCGATCCCAGTTCGGCCACGGCCGACCAGTGTAGCGCCCCCGCATCGACGGCCCGGGACAGGTCGCCGGCCTCGATCTTTGCCTGCTCCTTGCTGTCCACCACGACCAAATTGGCCCGCCGCACGGTGGCCACATCGACCTCGGATTTACTCAGAAAGTTCGAGCCGATGACGTTCAGGTGAGCCCCGTCCTCGACCCACTCGCCGCGGAGGATCGGCTCGGTCGCGTTCGTCGCCGTAATGATGACGTCTTGGTGCTGGGCCGCCAACTCCGGCCGGTCCACCGGAACGACCTCGACGCCGCATGCCCGGCTCATCTCCTCGGCGAACCGGCAGCGGTTTTCCTCCGACCGGCTATGGACGGAAACCCGTTTCACCGGCCGGACGGCACACACCGCCTGGACCTGCGTCCGCGCCTGCTTGCCGGCCCCGTACACGCCGACGGCCGCCGCGTCCGGCTTCGCCAGGTATTTCGTCGCCACGCCGCTCGCCGCCCCGGTCCGCACCTGGCCGAGGTAGTCGGCCTCAATGAGCGCCAGCAGCTCGCCGGTCCGGCCGTCGAACAGGCCGATGTGGAAGCGGGCGCCGCCGCGGGTCGTCGTGTAGACCTTGTAGCCGAGATAGCCAACACCCTTCACTGCCGCGGACATGACGTGCAGCATGACATGGTCGGTCCGGCACCGGCTCCGCGGCACGTTCTCGGCCTCGTCCAGCGCCAATCGTCGCAGCCCGTCCTCGACCGCCTCCAGGGCCATCGGCATCGTCAGGACCCGGCGGACGTCGGCCTCGGTGAGCAGCAGCACGGACACGGCCCACCTCCCGTCACAACCGGCCGGCCAGCCACGCCTCCAGCCGGTCCAGCCCGCCGGCGATCTGCTCCCGGCTGGCCGCGTAGGACATGCGCACGAACCCCTCGCAGCCGAACGCCGAGCCGGGCACGAAATTCACGTGCGCCGCCTCCAGGCAGGCCGTGCAGAAGCCGAGCGAGTCGCACACGGTCCGCCCGCCGATCGGCTTGCCGAAGTACGCGGACACGTCGAAGAAGGCGTAGAATGCCCCATCCGGGACATTCAGCCGCACGCCGGGGATGGCCCGCAGCCGCGAGCAGACCAGTTCCCGCCGGGCCTCGTACTCGGCCCGCATCTGGGCGACGTATTCCTGCGGACCCTCCAGGGCGGCGACCGTGGCGTACTGGCTGACGCTCGACGGGCAGCTCGTCTCCTGGCTCTGGATGTCGGCCATCGCCTTCGCCGCCGCCGGCGGGGCGACCGCCCACCCCATCCGCCAGCCGGTCATGGCGTAACTCTTGCTCGCCCCGCTGATGGTGACCGTCCGCTCGGCCAGCCCAGGCCGCAGCGTGGCGAAGCACGTCGGCTTGGCGTTGCCGTAGCACAGTTGCTCGTAGATCTCGTCGCTGAGTACGCCGGCCCGCGTCTCGAGAATCACATCGGCGAGCTGCTCCAACTCGCGATGGGTGTAGACCGTGCCGGTCGGGTTGCACGGCGAGTTGAGCATCACCAGCTTGGCCCGGGGCGACAGCGCGGCGCGGAGCTGGGCGGGGGACAGTTTGAACCCGGATTCGAACGTCGCGTGAACCAGCACCGGCGTCGCCCCGGCCATGCACACCAGGTCGCTGTAACTGACCCAGTACGGCGTCGGGATCACCACCTCGTCGCCGGGGCCGCAGGTGGCCACCAGGGCGTTGTGGATCGAGTGCTTCGCCCCGTTGGAGACGACGACCTGCTCGGGCGCGACCTTGCAGCCGTGGAAGCGGTCGTACCAGCGGGCGATCGCCTGCCGCAACTCGGGGACGCCGGCGACCGGCGTGTAGTGGGTGTGCCCGGCCCGCATGGCGTCGGCGGCAGCCTTGCAGATATGCTCCGGCGTCGGCTGGTCCGGCTCGCCGAGGCTGAAATCGTAGATCGTGACGCCGGCGGCCCGGAGTTGTCGCGCCTTCGCCCCCGCCGCCAGGGTCGCCGATGGCTGCACGCACGTCGCCAGTTTAGACAGGGTCAACATCGCAGGTCCTGCGTCTCCTCGGTTGCACGATTACGGGCCGAGCGATTATCATAGCCCGCCGGTCGGCACCGAGCGAGTGCCCGTCGCCGGCGAAGGAGCGCCCATGCGGGTGGCCCACTTCATTCAACGATACCCGCCGGCCCTCGGTGGTTCGGAGGCGTACTTCCATCGCCTCGGTCACTTCCTCGCCGGCCGCGGGGACGACGTCACCGTCTGGACGACCAACGCGATCGACCTGGAGGCGTTCTGGTCGCCGCGTGGCCGGTGCCTTCCGGCGGGGGTGACGGATGAAGCTGGCGTCCACGTGCGCCGGTATGCGGTCGCGGGTAGAATCCGCGGCCGGCGGTGGCTGCTCAAACCGCTTTCGCTCCTGCCTCTGCGGCCGTGGCAGTGCCTGACGCTGCCGTGCAACCCCGTTGCCCCCGGCATGTGGCGAGACGCCGGCCGATCGTCGGAACACTTTGACGTGGTCCACGCCACCGCATTCCCCTACGCCTGGCCGGTGGTGTGTGGACTGCGACTGGCTCGCCGACTGGGCGTGCCGTTCTTGCTGACGCCGTTTTTGCACCTGGGCGATCCAACGGACCCGGCCGACCGCACCCGCCGCCAGTACACCTCGCCGCCGCTGCGGTGGCTGCTCCGCGCGGCGGACCGCGTCTTTGTCCAGACGGATGGTGAACAAAACGCGGTCCGGGACCTCGGCGTGCCGCCAGACCGGATCGTGCGGCAGGGGTTGGGCGTGGACGTACAAGACTGTACCGGCGGCGACAGGCGACGGGCGCGAGCACGGTGGCGAGTCGCGGATGACGCAGTCGTGATCGGCCACTTGGCCAACAACAGTGTCGAGAAGGGAAGCGTCGACCTGTTGCGAGCGGCGGAGCGACTTTGGCAGCGCGGCATCACGTTCGAGCTCGTCCTGGCCGGGCCGGAAATGCCGAACTTCCGCCGGTTCGGCGCCGGCTACCCGTTCATCGACCGCGTGCGACGGTGCGGCCTTCTCTCCGAGGCGGACAAGCGCGACTTTTTCGCCGGGATCGACGTGTTTGCCCTGCCGAGCCGGTCGGACTCGTTCGGGCTGGTGCTCTTGGAGGCGTGGGCGAACGGGCGGCCGAACGTCGTTTACCGGGCCGGTGGGCCGGCCGACCTGGTGCGACACGAGTTGGACGGGTTGCAGGCGGCGTGCGGCGACGTGGCCGGGTTGGCCGGGCAGCTGGGACGTCTGATCGCGGACGCGGACTTGCGACGGGCGCTGGGTGAAACCGGGCGCGCTCGCGTCGGCCGCGAGTTCAGATGGGCAGACAGATTGGAACTGGTGCGAAACGAACTGGAGCGGTTAGCCGCGACGCGGAGTCCGCGGAGCGGAGCGCGGGGCTCTGCCGCGCTCCGCTCCGC
>DASXAN010000141.1:0-1963 GCA_036406755.1 Gemmataceae bacterium | reverse complement strand
ATCGAACCTGACCCCCGCGACGCGCACCCCTCGGCGACCGCCCCATGGACCCCGTCATCGGCATCGACCTCGGCACCACCAACTCCGCCGCCGCCTGGCTGGCGGACGACGGGCCGACGCTCATCCCTAATGCCATCGGCGGCGTCCTCACCCCGTCCGTCGTCGGCCTGGACCCGGACGGCAAACTCCTCGTCGGGGCGGCGGCCAAGGAATTACAAGTCCTCCACCCGGACCGGTGCGCCTGCCTGTTCAAGCGGCACATGGGCAGCGACTGGACGGCCGAGCTGCCCGGCCGGTCGTTCACCCCCGAGGAGCTGTCCAGCCTCGTGCTCGCCAGCCTCAAGGCCGACGCCGAGGCGTTCTTCAAGGGGCCGGTCAAGCGGGCCGTCATCACCGTCCCGGCCTACTTCAACGACCGCCAACGGAAGGCGACCATCGCCGCCGGGCGGATCGCCGGGCTGGAGGTCGAGCGCATCTTCAACGAGCCGACGGCCGCCGCCCTGGCCTACGGGTTCCACGAGGCCGAGGAGGACAAGACGCTGCTCATCTTCGACCTGGGCGGCGGGACGTTCGACGTGTCGGTGGTCGAGCTGTTCGAGGGGACGCTGGAGGTGCGGGCGTCGGCCGGGGAGAGCTTCCTCGGCGGCGAGGACTTCACCCGGACGATGACGGCCCGAATCCTCGATGCGCAGGGGCTGCCGTTCGAGCGGGCCGAGCTGAGCCGGCCGCTCATGGTCTCCCGGTTGATCCAGCAGTGCGAGCTGGCCAAGTGCAAGCTGTCGCGGGAGCCGTCGGCCCCGGTCCGCGTCCCGGACGCCAAGGGCGACTTCCCGGCCGACGCCGCCACCGCGACCGTGACGCGGGAGCAGTTCGAGGCCTGGACGCAGCACATCCTCAACCGGATCGAGCTGCCGATCCGCCGGGTGCTCGGCGACGCCAAGCTGGCCAAGGAGAAGATCGACGAGGTGATCCTGGTCGGCGGGGCGACGCGGATGCCGCAGGTGGTGGCCCGGGTGACGCAGCTGCTGGGCAAGCCGCCGCAGTGCCGGCTGAACCCGGACGAGGTGGTGGCCCGCGGGGCGGCCGTCCAGGCGGCGCTGTTCGCCCGGTCGGCCAGCGTCGAGGACATGGTGGTCACGGACGTGGCCCCGTTCACGATGGGGGTGGAGGTCACCAAGGAGTTCGGCCCGGAGCGGCGGGCCGGGTACTTCCTGCCGGTGATCGAGCGGAACACGGCCATCCCGGTCAGCCGGTCGCAGACGGTCGGGACGATCGTGCCCAACCAGACGAGCATCCTGGTGAAGATCTACCAGGGCGAGAGCCGGCGGGTCGAGGACAACCTGTTCCTCGGCGAGTTCGAGGTGAACGGCATCCCCCGCGGGCCGGTCGGGCAGGAGATCGAAATCCGCTTCACCTACGATTTGAACGGCGTGTTGGAAGTGGAAGCGACGATCGTGGAGACGAAGCGGAAGGTGACGCACGTGGTCACCCGGTACGCGAAGGGGATGACGCCGGAGCAGGTGAAGGCGGCGGTGGAGGCGATGGCGCAGCTGAAGGCGCACCCGCGGGAGGAGCAGACCAACCGGTACCTGCTGCGGAAGGCGGAGCGGCTGTACAAGGAGCTGCCGCAGGACGAGCGGGCCCGGCTGGGGCAACTGCTGGACGGGTTCGAGGCGGCGCTGGAGCTGCGAGACGCGGACGTGATCGCCCGTCACCGGGAGGCGCTGGAGCAGTTCCTGTCGTACCACGACGAGGACGCCGCCGAGACCGACGACATGGACGACGACGACAGTGACATTCCGTTTTGATCCTCTCCCCCTCTTCCGGCTTTGCGGGAGAGGGGCCGGGGGTGAGGGCGGCTGTTCTGTAGCCGGGGTCTGTGATCCCGGTTCTTCCAAGACCGGCCTCACAGAGGCCGGCTACAGAAGAAAGCCGGCCCTCACCCCCAACCCCTCTCCCGCAA
>DASXAN010000140.1:0-3985 GCA_036406755.1 Gemmataceae bacterium | reverse complement strand
ACGAGGACGATCCGCAACCGCATGGCGCCGCCTCAGAAGTTCGGGATGGGTTCGCCGCCGGCAATCGTGCCCAGGGCCTGGAAGAGCTTGGTGTCGGTTTCGGTGTTCAGGCTGCGGACCGACCCGTCGCAGAAGACGAAGTTGACGACGCCCGTGTGGGCGCTGCTCCAGCCGCGCATGCACGGCTGCTCGGTCAGCACCGGGGTGGGGCGGCCGAGCGGGTACTTGCACTTGATGTAGTCGAACACCTTCAGGATCCGCGAGTCGTCTACCGCCGAGGACGTGTTGTACGACCCGTACGAGTAGGCCCAGAACGTCCCCCGCTTGTAGGACGGCGGGTCGGTTTCGATCGGCAGGTTGTACCGCTCCCCGGCCAGGATGGTGTTCGACGTCCCGTCCGGCATGGCCCCCAGGTCGTCCCGGCCGAACGGCTTGGTCGCCGACGCCTTGTCCACGTGCAGCGGCCCCCGCGTGTCGAACGGCAGCGCGGCGGACTGGATCACCAGGTCAAACCACTGGTTGCCGTCCCCGCCGACCACGCTCGCCCCGGACATGCCGCGGTACGAGCCGTGGCGGTAGTTGACGGACGACCCCGGCCCCGACTGCGGCACGTCCAGGTTGTTCCCGTTCGGGTCGGACGGACAGGAGTAGACCGACACGAACGTCTCCCGGAACTCCTTGTTGTTGGCGTGGTGGGTGCCCACAGTCGGGTCGTACTTGCGGTACAGGGCGTCCTGCTCGATGTAGGGCAGGATCTCGATCGCCCAGCTCGTGCCGTTGGTGTCGTTGATGCTCGTCGCCGGCGGCAGGGTGGTGTTGCCGTAGGGCAGCTTGCCGTACGCGTCCTGATAGTTGTGGATGGCCAGGCCGATCTGCTTGAGGTTGTTCTGGCACTTGGCCCGGGCCGCCGCCTCGCGGACCTTCTGGACCGCCGGCAGGAGCAGGCCGATGAGGATGGCGATGATGGCGATGACCACCAGCAGCTCGATCAAGGTAAACCCACGGCGCCGGCGGAACGAGCGGGGAGAGGATTTCATCGTGACCCTTCGGAGATGTGGAACGGTGGTCCCTGGTAGGCGGGTATAAAGTTACCGTCATGTTACAGGGCCGGGCGGCCGTGGCAAAGAACGTTTTCCCATAATTGCCCGATGCCGCCCCGTGATCGCCATCTTGCCGCACCCGCCCGACCGGAACGGGTGCCCGGGATTGGCGGCCGCCGGCGACCGTCCGCGGCCGGTTTCGCGCTCCGGTCCGGACCCGCCGCCTACAATCGGTCGCGGGCGCGGGTCCGCGGCCTTGTTCCCTCGTGTCGCACCTCCGACCGGCCGCGGCCCCGCCCGTGCTTTCCCCCGCCGGCGCGCAAGCCGACGCCGCCCCGGCGTTCCCCCGGCACACGCCGTTGACCCCAGCGTCGGCCTTCAGCCACCGGAGAGGACCTCCATGGCGCCGCCGTCCCCCACCCCGCCGCCCGCCGCGCGCTCGTGCCTGGCGGAGCCGTGCGACGACCGCCGCCCGGACCCGCCGCCCCGCCGCCGGCCCGAGTCCGACCTGCCGTTGGAGTGGGAACTCCAGCGGTGGCTGGACATGAGCGGCTGAAACCGACCGAAGCCCACCCGTGGCACCGGGTGGGTGTTCTCGAGTCACGGCGCCGACATCGCTTCCCGACCCAGAATCCTGCCCCGCCCCGCCTCGACCTGGGCCGGCGTCCACCGCGGCTGCGGCTCGCGGACCAGCTCGGCCAGCTTCACCGCCACCGCCTTCGACCGCATCGCCGTCACGTGCGGCGTGTGCAGGAGCACCGCCGGAACCCCCTGCCGCTGGAGGTCCGCCGTCCACTGGCAGTCGTACCGCACCAGCCCGTCCCCGGCCCGGCCGAACGCCCCGACCACGCACACGAACTCCACCCCGTCCGGGACCCGCTTCCCCGCCCGGTCCCGCATCGCCGCCCGCCGGGACTCCTTCGACAGCGACGCCAGGAACGGCTCCTGGCTCTGCCGCACCCCGGCCGTGAACTTGCCCCACCCGGTGCCCCCGTTCGGCGGGCACACCTGGATCACCTTCGTCACCCCGCACGTCCCCTGGTCCTCGACGAAGTACCGCGCCACCAGCGCCCCGGCCGAGTAGCCGATCAGCACCACCTCGGCGTACCCGGCCTGCCGCAGCGCCTCGACGTTCCGCCGCAGGGCCGCCGCCCGGGCCACCGCCTCGACCGGCTCGTGCTGGGCGTACCCGAACGCGAACACGTCCGCGTCCCGACCCAGGGCCTTCACCAGCGGGCTGGTCGGCTCCTCCCAGCCGCTCAGCTCGGCGCGCAGGGCGTTCGAGTCGCTGATCGGGTGCGGGCGGAACCCGTGGAACAGGACGACGGCCCGCGTTTGGCCGGGCGTCCGCTGCGGGACCGCGGCCCCCGGCTTCACGGCGGGGGCGACCTGGACGAACTTGGTTTCGACGGCCGGCTCGTTGCCGAGCAGGACCAGGGCCAGGGCGAGCGGCGGGGTGAGCGGCATGGCCGGCGACTCCTACGGGTCCGGGCGGGGCGTCCGTGTGGGCCGGGACCATAAGGGCTGTCGGCCGGCGGTCAAGGCGAGCTGGCGGCGGCGGCCGGGGCGGGTTGTGAGGGTTGGTTCGACTAGACGTGTCGGGGCGGGGCACGGTAAGCTCGGCGGCCCGGCCGTAAGCCGGTCCCCGGTATGTCGTTTGCTTCGCTCCCGACACGGAGGTTCCCGCGATGGGCGTTCTCGCCGACTGGCAGATCCAGCAGCGGGTCAAGATCGAGCCGTTCGCCGACGGCAGCTACCGCCCGGGCGTCATCTCCTCCGGGCTGACCAGTTACGGGTACGACCTGCGGCTGGGGCGGAAGTTCAAAGTGTTTACCAACGCCCGCTGCGCGATCGTGGACCCGAAGAATTTCGACCCACGGAGCTTCATCGACCTCGAGGCGGACGAGTGCCTGATCCCGCCGAACAGCTTCGCCCTGGCGGAGACGGTCGAGTACCTGGAAGTGCCGCGGGATGTACTTGGTGTGTGTCTCGGGAAGTCCACGTACGCGCGTATCGGCATCATCGTCAACGTCACGCCGTTGGAGCCGGAGTGGCGGGGCAAGGTGACGATCGAGATTTCCAACACCACGCCGCTGCCGGCCAAGGTCTACGCCGGCGAGGGGATCGCACAGGTGCTGTTCCTGAAGGCCGACGAGGTCTGCCGCATCTCGTACGCGGACAAGAAGGGGAAGTATCAGGACCAACCGGGGCTGACGTTGCCGTTCGTGGTCAAACCGACCTAACCCGCCTAATCGGCACGGCCGGCAGAACCGTCATAGGTCGAACGCAAATTGTTGGTTTGAAACTTCTGTACAGTAGTGTACAGACTCGCTAGAATATCAATCATGGCTATTCTGAGGAGTCGCGGTTGCGCCGGGCGGGACGGCCCGGCCACGTCTGCCGGCCATGCCAGACGACCCGCCCCGGTTTTCGCGATCGGCCCCGCAGCTCGCCTTATGCGTGAGGATCGCGCGAAGCGATCATGAGGGAGCCATTTCCCGGCCCGTTGTCCTCCCAGAGTTGAGCCGTCATCCATGCATATTCCCCGTCGTTACACCGCCGCCGGCCAGGACCCGTTCGCGTCGATCCCGTTCGCCCCGCGGACGTCGCGGATCGTCAACCCGGACGGGTCGGTGGTGTTCGAGCTGAAGGACCTGCTCGCCCCGGAGCACTGGTCCCAGGTGGCGGTGGACATCCTGGCCCAGAAGTACTTCCGCAAGGCCGGGGTGCCAGCCCAGGCGGAGCGGGTGGCCGAGGACGGGGTGCCGGACTGGTTGCGGCGGAGCGTCCCGGCGGCGGGGGCGGCGCTGGGCCAGGAGACGGACGCCCGGCAGGTGTTCCGCCGGCTGGCGGGGTGCTGGACGTACTGGGGGTGGAAGGGCAGATACTTCTCGTCCGAGGACGACGCCCGGACGTTTTTCGACGAGCTGTGCTACATGCTGGCG
>DASXAN010000139.1:0-5885 GCA_036406755.1 Gemmataceae bacterium | reverse complement strand
TACAACTACATCTGCCACCTCCTGGTCCTGCGGCGGTCGCTAGTGACGGCCCTCGGCGGCATCCGCGACGGGTTCGACGGCGCCCAGGACTACGACCTGGTGCTACGGGCGACGGAGCAGGCGCGGCGGATCGTGCATGTGCCGAAGGTGCTCTACCACTGGCGGATGCACTCCCAGTCCACGGCCCAGAACGCGCAGAACAAGACCTACATCGTCGAGGCCGGGTGCAAGGCGCTGTCGGAGCACCTGGAGCGGATGAAGACGCCCGGCCGCGTCATCCCGACTTCCCTGGCCGGGGCATACCGCGTCATCTACCACCTGCCGCGGCAGCCGCTGGTGTCGATCCTGATCCCGAACCGGGACTCGGCCCAGATGCTCTCGCGGTGCGTCGAGTCGCTGGCGCAGACGAGCTACGCCCATTACGAGGTGCTGGTCCTCGAGAACAACAGCGAGCAGGCGGAGACGTTCGCCTACTACCGCCAGTTGGGGCGGCGCGACAACGTGCGGGTCGTGCCCTGGGACAAGCCGTTCAACTACGCGGCCGTCAACAACTACGGGGCGGCCCACGCCCGCGGCGAGGTGCTGCTGTTCCTGAACAACGACGTGGAGGCGATCGACCCGGACTGGCTGGAGTGGATGGTCAAGCACGCCCTGCGGCCGGAGGTCGGGGTCGTCGGGGCGAAATTGCTGTACGCCGACGACACGATCCAGCACGCCGGCATCGTCGTCGGCATGGGCGGGGTGGCCGGGCACATCCACCTGCGCTACCCGCGGGACGCCGAGGGGTACATGCGGCTGCTGCGGATCACGCACAACTGCGCGGCGGTCACCGGCGCGTGCCTGATGACGCGGCGGGCGGTGTTCGAGGAGGCCGGCGGGTTCGACGAGAGCTTCGTGCTGGCGTTCAACGACGTGGACCTGTGCTTGCAGGTGCAGTCCCTGGGCTACCGGGTGTTGTGGACGCCGGAGGCGGAGCTGTACCACCTCGAATCGAAGACGCGGGGGTACGAGGACACGCCGGAGAAGCTCGCCCGGTTCAGCCGCGAGTACAAGCTGTTCGTGACGAAGTGGCAGAGGTACATCCAGACAGGCGACCCGTACTTCAACCCGAACTTCCGGCTGGACCGGTCGGACTACGCGCTTCGGGCGTGAGGCCGCGGTCCCGCCGCAATTCCGCGTGACCTCGGGCGGATCGGTCGGTACATTACTTCTCATTCGGCCGACCCGCTCCCACCCGTGACGGATGCCCGCTCATGGCGATCGAATCCCACTGCCCCAGCTGCGGGACGAGGGTCCGCATCCCTGAGACGTTGCTGGGCAAATCGGTCAGGTGCCCGAAGTGTGAGACGGTGTTCACGGCGGCGCAGCCGAGCCTGCCGTACGAGGAAGTGGAAGAGGATGATCGGCCGCGGCGACGACCCGCGGCGGATGAGTACGACGACCAGTACGAGGCGGCCGACGACTACGAACCGCGGCCGCGGCGCGGCGGCCGCCGCCGGGCGCTGGAGGCCGTCAAGGGGCCGGCCATCGCGCTGATCGTCGTCGGCGGCCTGGGGCTGCTGTACGGCATCGTCAACGTCATCTTTCACCTGACGGGAAACGGCGTCGCGTTCGCGCCCGTCGGCAACCCGGCGGCATTTCGCGTCGGCGTCATCATCGGGGCCTCCCTGCCCCCGATCTGGGGAATCGTCGTCATCATGGCGGGCGTCATGATGCTGAATTTGAAGAACTACGGCTCGGCCATGGTCGGCGTCATCTTCGCCATGCTCCCGTGCAATCCCGGCTGCCTGCTCGGGTTGCCGTTCGGCATCTGGGCGCTCGTCGTCATGAACCGCCCCGAGGTCAAGCGGGCGTTCGGATAGCCCGACACCGGTGCGTCTCAACCCTGGAACGCCGAAATCTGCCGCGCCATTCGGCGAAGTACGGTATGGTCCTGGGACGCCGCCGCATCGCCGGCGGGCTTTGGCCCGACGCCACACCGAGAGAGCCATGCCCAGCCAAACGACCTGCCCGTCCTGCGGCGGCCCGCTCCGCGTGCCGGACGAGTTGTACGGCAAGCGGGTCCAGTGCCCGACGTGTCAGGTGATCTTCGTCGCCGACGACCCGTCTCCTCGGCGGCACGACGAGCGGCCGGCGCGGCGCTTTCGGCCGGCGGACGAATATGAGGTCGTGGAGGACTACGATGAGCCGGCACCGCGGCGGAGGCGGCGTTGGGTCGAGCCGCACCGCGGTAGTACCGTCCTGACGCTCGGCATCTTGAGCCTGGTGGTTTGTTCGCCGCTCGGGATCGCGGCGTGGGTGATGGGCAACACCGACCTGGCGGCGATGCGCCGCGGCGACATGGACCCGTCCGGCGAAGGCACGACTCAGGCGGGCCGCATCTGTGGCATGATCGGGACGGCCCGGCTGGCCGTCGAGTGCATGATCGGCGTTCTGTATGCGTTCCTGATGGCCGCCGTCGGGGTCCACGGCCGCCTATGACGGCTTACGGCCTCTGCCGGCCGCCGGTCAGCATCACGCCGCCGGTCTTCGGCGGCGCTTCCGGCGGGGCGGCCTCGCCGCCGGCGCCAGCGGCCGGCGGCTCCTTGCCGGTGACCTTGGCGTACGTCTCGCGGGCCCGGTCCCGCAGGGCCACGTCCCGCTCGGATTCGGCCAGCTTGGCCATCGCCGCGGCCACGTCCGGCGAGCCGTCGAAGTTCTTCAGCGCCCGCACCGCGGCCAGCCGCCGGTCGCGGACGGCCTGCCGCTCGCGGTCGGTGGTGTCGGCCGGCGTCGGCCTGGTCGCCGTCTGGACGAGGAAGGTCACGGCCGCCGGTTGCCGCGTCTCGCCCAGCGAGGCCAGCGCCTGGCTCTGCAAGGCGCCGGCCACCTCGGACGGCAGCTGGCCGGCCCCCTCGTACGCCTGCACCAGCGCCGGGACCGCCCGCTCGTCGCGGAACCGGCCGAGGGTGCGGATGGCGGCCGCCCGGCAGAGCGGCTGCGGGTCGGTGATGGCGGTGCGGGTGAGCAGCTGGATCGCCTCGTCCTGTTCGGAGTCCGGCCGGCCGTTGGCCCGGGGCTCCTTCAGGGCGGCCAGGGCCTTGGCCCGCGCGTCCCCGTCGCCGCTTTCCCGCAACACGGTCATTGGGTCCGGGGAGGCGGAGAACGCGGACTTGAACTTGTAGTCCCGGCTGGTGACGTCGTCCCAGAACGTCGGCCCGGCGCAGCCGGCCAGCCCGGCCAAGGCCAGGCCGGCGGCCCACCGCGGAGCCTGCCCGCCGCGTCGATCGTGCCGTCGCGTCACCGTCGCCCTCCCCGCGCCGCCTGGCGCGTGCCGGGATACCGCCGTCGCCCAACCGGATGCGCCGGCGGGAATACCACCCGGGCCGGCCGGGGGTCAAGGGCGGTCGGCACGGGCACCGACCGGGTATCACCTAAAGATTTCGGTGAAACTGCGGTTGTTGAGCGGGGGTGGCAAAGTTAAACTGAGATATTTAACTGGCCTCGTGCTCGATTCCGGCCCCCTCCTTCCGATAACGGAACCAGCATGACTTCCCAGGACGCCACGTCCATCGCACAGCTTGCGACCCAACTCCGCCTGGTCACGGACGAGCAGGTGCGGGAGTGCTGGGACGAACTCGATACCGGCATCCACTCCCCCGAGTCCCTCCTGAAGCTATTGGAGCGGAAGGGCTACCTGACGCCGTGGCAATCGCACAAGCTGCTCCGCGGCGACAGCGACGGGTACTTCCTCGGCGGCTACCGGGTGCTGTACAAGATCGCCTCCGGCAGCTTCGGCCGGGTGTTCCGGGCCGACGACCCGCGGACCGGGGCGGACGTGGCCATCAAGGTCCTCCGCCGGCGGTGGAGCGAGGACCCGCACAAAGTGGAGCTGTTCGAGCGGGAGGGGCGGATGGGCATGTCCATGCACCATCCGAACATCGTCCGCATCCTGGCCGTCAACCAGGACAAGGCGACCGGCCAGCACTACATCGTCATGGAGTTCGTCGAGGGCGGCAACCTCCGCGACTTCCTGGCCATCCGCAAGAGGCTGGAGGTCAAGGAGGCGCTGCGGCTGCTGGAAGAATGCTCGTCCGGGCTGGCGTACGCCTACACCCGCGGCCTGACCCACCGCGACCTGAAGCCGACCAACGTCCTCATCGCCAGCCAGGGCTCGGCCAGGCTGGTGGACTTCGGCCTGGCCGAGATCGCCATCCCCGAGCACGGCGAACAGCACGACGTGAGCGTCGAGCGGACGGTGGACTACGCCGGGCTGGAGAAGGCGACGGCCGTCAAGCACGGGGACATCCGCAGCGACATTTACTTCATGGGCTGCGTGTTCTACGAGATGCTCTGCGGCCACGCCATGCTCACCCAGACCCGCGACCGGGTGGCCCGCATGAACCGCCACCGGTACGAGGACATCCCCCCGATCAGCTCCTATGACGTCGTCCTGCCCCCGCCCGTGCAGGGGCTGCTCGACCGAATGATCGCATTCGATCCGAAGGTCCGGTACCAGACGCCGGCGGCGCTGCACGAAGCGGTGCGGAAGGTGCAGGGCGAGCTGGAGGGCGGGCCGATCCAGCGGTCGGCCCCGGCCGGGCCGAAGTCGGTGTTCATCGTCGAGGGCCACCCCAAGTTCCAAGACGTGTTCCGCGAGCACTTCGCCAAGCAGGGGTTGCGGCCGCTGATCTCGGCCAACCCGAGCACGGCCATCCACAAGTACGAGGAGCAGCCGTACCACGCCCTGATCGTGGACGCCGGCACGGCCGGGGAGGCGGGGGTGCAGGCGCTGAAGCGGATCGTCAAGGAGTCCGACGACATGGACCTGACGATCGCGGCCGTGCTGGTGCTGGAGGAGAACCAAACCGACTGGGCCGAGCAGGTGCCGCAGCATCCGGGCGTGGCCGTGCTCGTCCGGCCGGGGGTGACGCTGAAGAACCTGACCGAGAAGCTCCAGGAGATGCTCGAGCAGGCCGAGACGGCCGACGCGTGAAGCCAGTGAGGAGTGAGGAGGAGGGAGTGAGGAGAAAAGGCGATCCTTTCTCCTCACTCCCTCCTCCTCACTCACTGGCTTTTCGGTGTGGGGATCGGCCGGCCCATCCGCTTCAGCAACAGCTTCATGTCCTCCCACACGTCCTTCTTCTTGGCCGGCTGGCGGTGCGGCAGCAGGAACGCCGGGTGGTACGTGCACAGCACCGGGATGTCCTTGTAGGTATGGAACCGGCCGCGGAGCTTGCCGAGCGAGGCGGTGGTGCCGAGCAGGTGCTGGGCCGCCGTGCCGCCCAGGCAGCAGATGAACTTCGGCCGGACGAGGTCGAGCTGGCGGTCGAGGTACTCGCGGCAGTTGGCCGCCTCCTCCGGCTTCGGCGTGCGGTTGCCGGGGGGCCGGCATTTCAATGTGTTGCAGATGTAGACTTCTTCCCGCTTGAACCCGCACGCGGCGAGGATGCGATTGAGCAGCTGCCCGGCGGCGCCGACGAACGGCTCGCCGAGGCGGTCTTCGTCCGCGCCCGGGGCCTCGCCGATCAGGCACAACTCCGGGTCCACCGGGCCGACGCCGAACACCGTCTGCGTCCGCGTACTGACCAACTCCGCGCACCGCGGGCAGGTGCTGACCCGCTCCGCCAGCACGTCGAGTTCGTGACGCCGTTGGTCGGCCGAGAGTGGCGCCGGCTCCGCCGATGATGTCTCAAACAATGACGGGCCCGCGTCCGCCACTGGCGGCTTGGCGGGCAAGCGCCGCCGCGGCGGTGGGGCGGTCGGCAGCCATTCGACGCCGTTGGCCCGCAGGCTGTCGAGATGCTGCCGGCCCTGGCGGGCCAAGTCATCGGGCGTCGGGTCGGCCATCAGAGCTCTCCGGGGCGGTTTTCGTGGTGGGCGGATCGGGTTGGCGTCCCGCCGTC
>DASXAN010000138.1:0-6279 GCA_036406755.1 Gemmataceae bacterium | reverse complement strand
CGGTCGCCGGCTGTGCGCTGGCCGCCGTCGTTGGGCTGGTGCTCGCCCCGTGGGTGGCGCGAGCCGCTTGCGGCTATGCCGCCGGCGGCATAGCCGCAAGCGGCAAGATCGCCCGGCTGGCCGCCTCCGTCCGCGACGCCCTCGCCGTCTACCGCCGCGAGCCGCGGCTGATCGTCTCCTCGACCGCCCTCTCGGCGTTGATCCAGGCGTCCAGCGTGCTCCAGGTCGGGCTGCTCGGCATGGCCGTCGGGCTGGACGTGCCGTGGGCGGTTTACGGGGTGGCGACCCCGATGGTGTCGCTGTTGACCTTGCTGCCGGTGAGCCTCAACGGCATGGGCGTGCGGGAGGCGGGCCTGGTCCTGTTCCTGGCCCCGGCCGACGTGTCGGCCGGGTCGGCCGTGACCGTGGCGCTACTCTGGTTCGGCACACAGACGGCGGCAGGCCTGCTCGGGCTGGGCGTGTTCCTGGCCGGCGGCTACCCCCGCCCGGAGGTGCGGCATGACGATGCTCTCGGTCATCATCCCGATCAAGGACGAGCGGGACAACGTCGGCCCGCTGCATGAGCGGCTGACGGCCGTCCTCGGCCCGACCGGGTGGGACTACGAGGTCGTGTTCATCGACGACGGGTCGGCCGACGACTCGTTCCTGCTGCTCGACGAGCTGGCCGCCCGCGACGACCGGGTGAAGGTCGTCCGCCTCCGCCGCAACTACGGCCAGACGGCCGCACTGTTGGCCGGCATCGACTGGTCCCGCGGCGACGTGCTGGTGACGATGGACGGCGACCTCCAGAACGACCCGGCCGACATCCCCGCACTCCTGGCGAAGCTGGACGAGGGGTACGACGTGGTCCTCGGCCAGCGGGCCAACCGCCAGGACTCGTTCGTCATCCGCAAGCTGCCGAGCCTGATGGCCAACTGGCTGATCCGCAAGGTGACGCGGATCCCGTTCAAGGACTTCGGCTGCACGCTGCGGGCGCTGCGGCGGGAGGTGGCCGAGTCGCTGCCGCTATACGGCGAGATGCACCGGTTCGTGCCGGCGCTGGCGCTGCAGTACGGGGCGCGGATGGCCCAGATCCCGGTCCGTCACCACCCGCGGCGGGCCGGCCAGACCAAGTACAATCTGACCCGGACCGTCCGCGTGGTCCTCGACCTGATCACGGTCAAGTTCCTGTCGGGCTACCTGACTCGGCCGATGCACGTCCTAGGGACGGTCGGGCTGGGAATGATGGGTCTGGGCGGGCTCAGCTTCCTGGCGACGATCGTGATGAAGTGGGCGGCCGGCATCTTCTGGACGGGCAACCCGCTCTTGCTGTTGAGCGTGATGCTGGAGCTGATCGGGATTCAATTCATCCTGATGGGGCTGCTCGGCGAGGTGCTGGCGCGGACGTACTTCGAGAGCCAGGGCAAGACGCCGTACGCGGTGCGGACGACGCGGAACCTGGGGACGGCCCCGCCGAAGCGGAGGGCGGCGTGACGGCCGCGCACGGTGGATTTTCGTTGACAGTCGCGGCACCGGCGACCAGACTGCACCCGGCCTCGACCATCCGCCAATTGCGAACCACCCGGGGGCAGCCGATGGACATCATCGACGACATCTTCGACCTGATGTGGATGTCGTCCCAGAATCGAAAGGTGGCCGACCTCCGCCGGGAGGTGGACCGGCTGAAGGAATCGGCCCGGTCGGCCGCCGGGGCCGACCCGGGGCGGGCCGAGCCGGAGCAACTCCGGGCCGCGGTCGGGGAGCTGCGGCTGTGCGTCGCCGTGCTCTTCCGCGTGCTGGTGACCAAGGGCGTCATCGGCCGCGACGACCTGGCCAAGCTCGTCGAGCAGGTGGACGACGAGGACGGCCGGCGGGACAAGTCCCACGCCGGCCCGGTGCTGCCCTGACGCCGGCGGGCCGGCGGGTTGGACCCGTCACCCGCCGCTCTTCCCCACGCTCAGGGAAATGCCCATCAGCTTCCAGCCGCCGCGCTCGGGGACGTACTCCAGCTCGAACCGCACCGGCGCAGGCCGGGTCGGGTATTCGCCGGCGACCACGAGCACACCCTTGTCGTTCACCGCCGGCGGCGGCGCGAGCCGGGGCTTGGTCCCTTTGATCGCGCCGATGTCGATGTCCTTGTCGATGAACTCCCGAAAGGTCGCCTGCAACTGCTGCGGCGCCGTTTGCTTCTTCCACACGTCGGCGAGCGTGCCGTAGAAGGCCGTGAAGTCCTTGGCCCGGACCGCCCCGTTGAACGCCAGCAGCGCGTCCGCGGCCATCCGCTCCGTCTCCGCCGTGGGCGGCATGGGCCTGACCGATTCCAACTCGACGAGGCCGTACCGCAATCCGACGACCGCCCACCGGCCGCTTTCGCGGACCAGCCGGACGGAAACGGGCCGGGTACCGCCGCCTTTCGTCGTGACAGTCCCGTCCGCCGTGCCGTTGTCGTTCTCGATCTGCCGGCTGTGCCAGGACACCGACGCGAAGTCGCCGAGGCCGAGTTGCTTGACGGCCGCGGCGAACGACGCCTCGTCCTGCCGGGCGCGGAGGCCGCCGGCGGCGGAGGCGTATGCTTCGGCGACTCTGCCCTGGCCCAGCAGGGCGAGGAACTGCTCGGACGCGTCCACGACGGGTCGCGTCAGGGCGAACAACCCGCCGACGAACAGCACGAGGCCGCCGCCCAGGACGGCGGCGGCGCCGCCGACGATCAGCAAGGTCTTTTTCATCGGGCAAGCTCCACGGGTCAGGGTGTCCGGGTCCGACTCGGCAGACGGTACGGCCGCCGGCGGCGGGACCTAACGGCGCCGGCCCGGTTTTTCCGCGGCGCGGCCGGCCGGCCCCGGGTACAATCGCCGCCATGCGGGTCGCGGCGATCTACGACGTCCACGGCAACCTGCCCGCCCTGGAGGCGGTGCTGGGCGAGGTCCGCCGCGCGAACGTGGACCGCGTGGTGGTCGGGGGCGACGTGCTCCCCGGTCCGATGCCGGGCGAATGCCTCGCGCTGCTGCTGGGCCTGGACCCGCCGGCGCAGTTCATCCTCGGCAACGGCGACCGCGAGGTGCTCGCGCAAACGGCCGGGGCGGAGACGGACTGGTTCCGCACCGCGCCGGCGGCGTGGCGCGAGCCGGTGCGGTGGACGGCACAACAGCTTGGCCCGGACCACGCGCGGGCGCTGGCCGACTGGCCGGCGACGCGCCGGCTGGACGTCCCCGGGCTCGGGCCGGTCCTGTTCTGCCACGCCACGCCGCGGAACGACACCGACGTCTTCACCCGCCTGACGCCGGAAGACCGCCTCCGGCCGCTCTTTGACCAGACCGGCGCGGCCGTGGTCGTCTGCGGTCACACGCACATGCAATTCGACCGGATGGTGGGGGCGGTTCGGGTCGTCAACGCCGGCAGCGTGGGCATGCCGTTCGGGGAACCGGGGGCGTACTGGCTGCTGCTCGGTCCGGACGTCGGGCTGCGGCGCACGGCCTACGACCTGGCGCGAGCGGCCGAGCGCGTCCGGGCCACGGACTACCCGCAGGCCGAGCAATTCGCGGCGCACAACGTCTTGCAGCCGCCGCCCGAGGAAAAAACGCTCGAAGCACTGGCCCGCGCCGAGTTGAAGTAAACGTGCGGCGGGTGTTGCATCCGGCCCGCGATTGCGCTTCGCAGGACAGACCATTCGAGCAGGGGGTATGTCATGGCCGGCGGGCGGGACGAACACGGCATGCGCGACGCGGACAAGGTGATTTTCCGCCAGGTCGCGTTTAGCCAGAAGGTCTGGATCCTCGTCCGGCAGACGAACGCCAACTCGCTGAAGTACGTCGGCCTGCCGGATTACACGCCCAAGGCCGCCAGCTGCAAGGCCAAGACGGCCGACTCCAACCTCGAGCGGCGGTTCGCCCACTCCGAGCCCACCGACACCGGCAAGGGCTGGTGGTACGAGCTGGCCGGCCTGGTGGTGAACCCGAAGATGTTCCCCGAAAAGGTCCTGACCCAGATCTACAAGCCGAACCGGATCGAGTCGGTGCTGAAGTGCTGGGCCGCGTTCACCGCCAGCCACCCGCTCACCCCCGGGTCCGCCTACCGGGTGCAGGACGACCCGACGTCGAAGCATTACGGCTGCGTCATGGCGAACGTCGCCGGCTACAAGTACGTCCACGGCGACTACGACCTCAAGGACGTGGTCGAAATGGACACCGAGGACTGGAACGTCGCCATCGGCGAGAAGACGCGGACCCCGATCGAGCAGGCGTCCGGCGAGAACGAGGGGGGCACGCTGAACATCGAGGGCATCCTGCTGAACCGCAGCCTGGACGAGATTCAGGACCTGCTGAACCTGGGCATGGGCACGCCGATGGTGCAGCACGGCTACGAGGCGGCGTTCGACGGCCACCAGGCCGAGCCGATCAACGTGTTCGGCCCCCGCGGCGAGGAGTGCGTCCTGCCGGACCGGTCGGCCGTGGAGACGTTCTACGCCACGAAGTTCAAGGGCCGCCGCGCCGGCAAGGTCATCTACGGCGGGGCCGGCGGATAACCGCCCGGAGCGCGTGACGCCGCCGGGCCGATTCATACACCACCCCTGCACCCGACCGCGGCGGTCACAGCGCCACGGCGGCGCCGGCGGCTTGGTCAGGTGCGCCCGGGGTGGTGCGATGACGAGCCGTTGGCCGTTGCTGGTCGGGTGCCTGTTCGCGGCGGGGCTGGCGGTGGCGGACGCGCCGGCGAGGCCGGACGCGCCGCTGGCCGGGGCGGTCGTCGTCGTCGACCCCGGCCACGGCGGGCAGCGGTATTCGAAGAGCTACACCGGCGGCACCCGCGGCGTCGCGTCCGGCCTGACCGAGAGTGAGCTGAACCTCCGCGTCGCCGTCGAGCTGGCCAAGGTCCTGCGCGCCGGCGGCGCGGCCGTCACCCTGACCCGCGAGGGCGACCACCGCCTCAGCCGCGAGGGGTCCAGCCGGTCCGACGAACTGCACGCCCACATCGACTGGTTCGACCACGCCGACCCGCACTTCTTTCTGTCGGTGCACCACAACGCCGGCCGGGCGGACGCGACCGGCCACACCGCCCTGTACAAGAACAACGCCACCGACGACACGCTCTACGAGGCCCTGGCCCGGGACGTCAACGACGCCCTGGAGGGGGCCGTCCCCGGGCCGAAGAACAAGCTCATCCGCGGCGACTACCACATCCTCCGCGAGACGGCCATCCCCGGCACCATCAGCGAATCGGGGTTCATGACCAACCGGGCGTTCGACGAGCTATCCAACCGGCCGGACTACCCGGCGACGGAGGCGGCCGCGATCGCCAAGGGGGCGGTCAAGTACTGGACCGGGCACAAGGCGGCCGTGGTCGCGCTGCGGGAGAAGCTGGCGAAAGAGCGGGCGGCCCACCCCCGCGACCCGAACACGTTCACGGCCATCGCCCTGAACCCCGCCTTCCGGGCGAAGATGAAGGACCTGCTCGCCCGGGTCGCCCCGGAGGGCAACTACGACCCGGCGAAGATCGGCGCGTACCTGGCGAAATACAAGGCGGCGGTCGTCACCGACCCGGCGGCGACGTTCGACGTCAAAGGCGAGTACGACGGCAAGCGGATCAAGCTCAGCGGCGAGACGTCCGAGCGAAGATATCACGACGGGCTGATCGACCTGTTGGTGGCGATGAAGCTGTACAACATCACGAACGACATCCGGATTCCCAAGGCCGCCACGCCCTGAGGTGTCTATGGGTGCTCCCGCCGCGCCGCTCGAAAAGCCCGACTACGGCATCGATGCCCCGCCGGTCATCCGCAACCTGCTCGTCGCCGCCGGCGTTGCGGTCGTCGTGGCCGTCATTGCCCAACTGCTCGGGACTCCGTACCCGGCCGGGTTCCCCGTCCGCGAGACGGCCGCCATCGTCGCCCTGACGTGCTGCCTTAACGCCGGGGTCATGGTCTACTACAGCAAGGTCGGCAAGCTCCGGTCCCGCGAGCGCATCCTCGACCTGGTGCCGTGGCGGGGCGACGAAGCCGTTCTCGACGTCGGCTGCGGCCGCGGGCTGCTGCTGGTCGCCGCCGCCCGCCGGCTGACGACGGGCAAGGCCGTCGGCGTCGATTTGTGGCAGGCGGCCGACCTGAGCGGCAACCGGCCGGAGGCGACGCTGGAGAACGCCCGACGGGAGGGCGTCGCCGACCGCGTCGAGGTCCGGGACGGCGACGCCCGGAAGCTGCCGTTCGCGGACGGGTCGTTCGACACCGTCGTGTCGAACGTGGCGCTGCACAACATCCCCGACGCCGCGGGGCGGGAGACGGCGGTGCGGGAGATCGCCCGCGTCCTG
>DASXAN010000137.1:0-2834 GCA_036406755.1 Gemmataceae bacterium | reverse complement strand
CCCTTGCTGGCGCGGCGGGCTCAGTTGGCGCGGCGGGCTCAGGTGGTCTGCGGTTGACCTACCTGGGTCGCGCCGAGAACGGGCACTTTCGCTTCCGCCCCGAGGCCGCCGGCTCCGCCACCGACCTGCTCGCCCGCTTTGGCCACGTGCCGCTGCCGCCGTACGTCCGCAAGGGCCGGGACACGGCCGCCGACGCCGAGCGGTACCAGACCGTCTACGCCCGCCGCCCCGGGGCGGTCGCCGCCCCGACCGCCGGCCTGCACTTCACCGACCGCGTGTTCGAGCGGCTGCGGGACCGCGGCATCCTGACGACGACACTCACCCTGCACGTCGGCCTGGGCACGTTCCAGCCGCTCCAATCGGACGACCCCGCCAAGCACGTCATGCACCGCGAGTGGTGCGACCTGCCGGCCGCGGCCGCCGACGCGGTCAACGCCAGCCGGGCCCGCGGCGGGCGGGTGGTGGCGGTCGGCACGACGGCCGTGCGGACGCTGGAGTCGGCCGCGGCCCACCGCCCCGACCCGGCCGGGCCGCTCTTGCCGTGGGCCGGCGAGACGGACCTGTTCATTTACCCGCCGTACCAGTTTAAGATGGTAGGCGGGCTCATCACGAACTTCCACCTGCCGCGGACGAGCCTACTCTTATTGGTCGGGGCGTTCGCCGGCGAAGACTTGCTGCAGCGGGCATACGCGGAGGCGGTCGACGGCCGCTACCGGTTCTACAGCTACGGCGACGCCATGCTCATCCTGTGAGGCTCGCATGGGCCAGCGCATCCGGAGCGTGACCGTCCGGCCGATCCGGCTGACGCCGACCGAGGCGGAGCTGGCGGTGCGGGTCGAGGTGGACACGGCGGCCGCGGACGCCGAGGTCCACGGCCGGCTCATGGGGCCGCGGTGCCGATACGGCAGCACGGTCGAGGTGGCGTACCCGATCCGCCGGCTGCCGCCGGAGACCGGCGGGCCGGCCGCCCGGCTCGGCAAGGTGCTCATCCCCGAGCCGAGCTGGTGGGACCCGGAGAGCCCGTTCCTCTACGGCGGGCCGGTGGACCTGTGGGAGGGCGGGCAGTCGGTCGAGGTGGTGCGGGTGCGGTGCGGGCTGCACCACGCCTCGGCCGCCGGCGGCCGGTTGATCTGGAACGGCCGGCCGCTGGAGTTGCGGGCCGTCGTCGAAGCCGGCGTGACTCGCGATCAATTGGCGGCGTTGCGCGAGTCCGGGGTGAACCTGGTCGTGATGCCGGCCGACGACCTGCCCGGCCTGTGGGATGAGGCCGACGAGGTCGGCATCTTGCTGGCCGGGGCGGCGGCGGACGCGGCCGCCCGGGCGCCGGCCCATCCGCCACTGCACCACCCGAGCCTGCTGGGGTTCGTCGGCCCGGCCGCGGGCGTGCGACCGCTCTACGTCACCGGCGGGCGGGGGATGCTGGAACTGGTCGCCGCCGGGGACGGCTAAATCCCGACGACCTCGGCCACCGCGTCCGCCAGCCGGTCCACGTCCTCGGGGGTGTTGAACGGCCCTGGGCTGACCCGCACCGTCCCGTCCGGGAACGTGCCCAGCGCCCGGTGGATGTACGGGGCGCAGTGCAGCCCCGGGCGGATCGCAACGTCGAACGCCTGGTCGAGGATGCCGCCCAGCTCGGCCGCCGGCAGCACCTCGGTGCGGAAGCTGACCGTGCCGACGCGGCGGGCGTGGTCGCGGTGGCCGTAGACGGTCACGCCGTCGATCTCGTCCAGCCGCCGCCACAGCCGTTCGACCAGCTCGACCTCGTGCCGGTGGATCGCGTCCAAACCCCGCTCCTCGACGTACTGGATGCCGGCGATCAGCCCGGCGACGCCGAGGACGTTCGGCGTGCCGCCCTCGAGGTAGTACGGGAACTCCTTCGGCTGCGTCTCGCTGGCCGAGTCGCCGCCGGTGCCGCCCTCCCGCCACGGCCGCAGCTTCGCCCGCGGGCCGACGTACAGCGCCCCCGTCCCGGTCGGGCCGAGCAGCGACTTGTGGCCGGGGAAGGCGAGCAGGTCGATGGACATCGCCTGCACGTCGATCGGCACGACCCCGGCCGTCTGGGCGGCGTCCACCAGGAAGAGCAGGTCGTGCTCAAGGGCCACCCGGCCGATCTCGGCGATCGGCTGGACGGTGCCGAGAACGTTGCTGGCGTGGGTGACGGCGACGAGGCGGGTCTTCGGCGTGACCGCCCGGCGGACCGCGTCGGGGTCCACGGTGCCGGTGCCGTCGGCCGCGATGCGGGTGAGCATGATCGTGCCGGCCAGCTCCAGCGCCCGCAGCGGCCGGCTGACGCTGTTGTGCTCCAGGTCGGTGGTGACGACGTGGTCGCCGGGCTGGAGCACGCCCTTGAAGGCGATGTTGAGCGCGTCGGTGCCGTTGAGGGTGAAGACGAACCGTTCCGGGTCCTTGCCCCGGAAGAACTGGTTGAGGCGGTGCCGGCCGTCGTCGAGGAGGCGTTCGGCGGCGACGGCCATCTTGTGCCCGGCCCGGCCGGGGTTGGCGAGGGACGTGCGGCCGATGCGGTCCAGGGCCGCGTAGACGGCCTCGGGCTTGGGGAAGCTGGTGGCGGCGTTGTCGAGGTAGGTGGTCATTCGGACCTAACCATCAAGATCGTCCCGTTCGGCGGCGTGTTCGGCACGCCATCTCACCAAGAACGCCCGCATGTATTCCTGATCAAACCCGCCTGTGCGTTTCCATTCGGCTTCCAAAGCGCGCAACATGGCTTGGACTGATGATCCAGGGAGGCCCGGCCCTTCAGACTTCGTTCTGAGCCGCGCTTCTTCACGGGTCTCCGGGCGAAAGTCAGGGGCGATTCGCCCCAGGATGCGGCCCGA
>DASXAN010000136.1:0-4602 GCA_036406755.1 Gemmataceae bacterium | reverse complement strand
CCCGTCCATTCCGTGGCACCCGCCGAATCATCCGTGGCGGAACACGAGAGGGTTTACCCCCTCACCCCCGGCCCCTCTCCCCGGAGGGGAGAGGGGAGAACAATCGAGCGCCCGCCCCATTTTTTGAGACGACCCATGCCGGTCCCATTCGACTTCTCCGACTACCAGCGCGCCATCTGCCGCCGGTCCTTCCTCGGCCGCTCGGCCGTCGGCCTCGGCGGCGTCGCCCTGGCCTGGCTCCTCGGCGACCGCACCGCCAACCGGGCCCTCGGCCAGCCGCGGCCGCCGCACTTCCCGGCCAAGGCCAAGCGGGTCATCCACCTGTGCATGGCCGGCGGGCCGTCGCAACTCGAAAGCCTCGACCACAAGCCGGAGCTGAAAAAGCTCGACGGCAAACCGTTCCCCGAGTCGTTCACCAAGGGGCAGCAGCTGGCCCAGCTCCAGGGGGCGGTGCTCAAGGCCCGCGGCCCGTTCTGCAACTTCCGCAAGTGGGGCAAATCCGGCCTCGAAATCTCGGAACTCTTCCCGCACATCGGCTCGGTCGCGGACGAGCTGTGCGTCGTCAAGTCGCTGCACACCGAGCAGATCAACCACGACCCGGCCCACGCGTTCATGAACTCCGGCTCGATCCAGAAGGGCCGGCCGAGCATGGGGGCGTGGGTCCTCTACGGCCTCGGAGCCGAGACCGAGAGCCTGCCGGGGTTCATCGTGCTCACCTCCGTCGGCAAGTCCGGGGTGCAGCCGATCTCCGCCCGCCAGTGGTCGAGCGGGTTCCTGCCGTCGAAGTTCCAGGGCGTGCAGTTCCAGTCCAAGGGCAACGCCGTCCACTACGTCGGCCTGCCCGGCGGCGGCGTCCCGGACAACCAGCGGCAGCTGATCGACGAGGTCAACAAGCTCAACACGATGCTCGAAGCGGACCGGCAGGACCCGGAGATCGCCACCCGCATCAGCCAGTACGAGATGGCGTTCCGGATGCAGACGTCGGTGCCCGAGCTGACCGACATGTCGAAGGAGCCGAAGGCCGTGCTGGAGATGTACGGCGTCAAGACGCCGGGGGACGGGTCGTTCGCGTCGAACTGCCTCCTGGCCCGGCGGCTGGCGGAGCGGGGCGTGCGGTTCATCCAGCTCTACCACCGGGCCTGGGACCACCACAACAACATCGAGCGGGACATGCCGGTGTCGGCCCGGGACGTGGACCAAGCGTGCGCCGCGCTGGTCAAGGACCTGAAGCAGCGGGGGTTGCTCGACGACACGCTCATTATCTGGGGCGGCGAGTTCGGGCGGACGCCGATGGGCCAGGGGACGGGGCGGGACCACCACATCCAGGCGTTCTCGATCTGGCTGGCCGGCGGCGGCGTCAAGGGCGGGACGACCTACGGCAGCACGGACGAGCTGGGGTACAAGTACGTCGCGGACGGGCAGGAGGTGCACGTCCGCGACCTGCACGCGACGATGCTGCACGTGCTGGGCCTGGACCACACGCGGCTGACGTACAAGTTCCAGGGGCTGGACGTGAAGCTGACGGGCGTGGAGCCGGCCCGGGTGCTGCACGACGTTCTCGTCTGACGGTTAGCCGCGACGCGCAGCGGAGCGCTCCGCTCCGAAGACTCCGCGTCGCAGCTAACCGGGGACGAGGAAACTCAAATGCAGTTCCGCGTGCCGGCAGTGGAGCTGGTCCCACTCCTGCCGCGTCATCGGCCCCAGGAACGGGCTCGGCTCCCGCTTCTCTTCCGCCTTCAGCCGGCGGACCGCCTCGCGGAACTGCGGCAGGGCGTCGGCCCACTCGATCGGCCCCGGCACGAACTCCGCGGCCGGGGCCTTCGGCAGCTGGAACCCGGCCGACATCGGTTTGGTCAGGAACCGCTTCTTGACCACCTTGCCGACCAGGCGAATGAACCACGGCGCCCGGTGGTGGAACCCGTCCAGTGAGCCGGTCATGAGGATGGTCAGGTGCTTGAGGACCTGGCCCGGCGACCAGTTGCCCAGGTTCTTGATGGGCCCCCAGTTCAGTTGCTCGACGTCGGCCAGGATGTCGTCGAGGGTGTCGAAGTGCAGATGCCGCCGGCCCGTCACCGACTTGGTCGCCACGGCCATGACACGTCCTCCGTGATTGAGCCACTTGCGGCTATGCGAGCCACCGCCTGCATAGCCGCAAGCGGCTTCTCAATAGTCCGTCCGGGCGAACTTCCAGCACGCCAGCCCGAGCATGACCGCGATGAACCCGGCCGTCACCCCGACCGTCTCCCACCACGGCGGCCGGCCGGCTTTCTCGTGCTTCTTCTGCTCGGCCTCGGGCAAGAGGCCGCGGCCGACCCGCTCGGCCGTCAGGTCGTCGATCTCCCGCGTCCGGGGCAGCACCTTGTAAAGCGTGTCCGACGTCGTGTACACCCACTTCGGCACGTCCGGCGGGGCCTCGCGCTCCCGCATCTCCGGCGGCCGGTCGTCGTCCGACTTGGCCGCCCCGCCGCCGGCCATCTGCACCGCCTTCGCCGACGCCTCCCGGAACCCGTCGAGCACGACGTGGGCCACGCCGTTGAGCCACAGGCCGAACCACACCGCCAGCGTCGCCAGGATGGCCACGACGGTCGAGCGGGTGAACACCGCCGCCAGCGTGGACACGGAGTAGAGCAGGGCGAAGTAGAACGTCACGGCCGGGATGACGACCAAGAACCCGGTCGCCCAGATGCCCGACCGCAGGCCGATCACGACCCAGACGGCGAGCACGGTCACGGCCGTGAGCAGGAACACGAACGTCAGCCCGCCGAGGTATTTGTAGACGAGCAGCCCCGGCCGGCGGAGCGGCTTGGACAGCCACAGCTCCACCGACCCCTTCTGCAACAGGTTCGGGATGAACGACGCGGTGATGATGACGCCGACCAGCACCGCGGCCCACGCCCCGAACCCATTGACCAGCGTGTCCTCGACGAAATAGACCATGTCCCGGACCGACCGGTGGAAGAACGGCAGCGGGACGGCGAACAGGACTTTCGGCTCGTACCGCCAGCCGAGGAAGTCGTCGGCCGTCGTGCCGCGGCTGGTGACGGTGAACCGGGACCGGTTCGGGTCCTTGGACTCGTTCGCGGAGACCTCGACGTTGGTCAGGTAGTGGAACTTGTCCTTCAGAAACCGCTGGAGCCACCAGCGGGAGGTCGGCATCCCGAACGGGACCTTGCTCATGTCCTTGGCCGAGACGACCCAGTCGAACTGGTAGTCGCCCCGCCACGGGTCCTTGGCGTCGTTGGTCTGGCGGAAGTTCTCGACCCGGAACTCGGCCCCGGCCGCGGCGTGCGGGCCGAACCCGCCAATCCACGTCATCCGCCCGGCTTCGGCGGTCAGCTCCTCCTCCAGCGTGATCGGCCGGTAGGAGATGCTGGCGACGAACAACGTCAAGAGGCCGCTCAGCACGAGCATGGCGGCGAAGATCTTCCGGTCCACCGCCTCCCGGAGCGAGTCCTTCAAGAGTGCGAGGAGTTTCACGGCCGGCCCTCCCCCGCGGCCAGGACGACCGGGATCACGGCTGGGGCGTCGCCCGCCCCGTCGGCCCCGACCGTCTGGAAGAAGATGTCCTCCAGCGTCTGCCGCTTCTCGAGCAGGTGCCGCAGCCCTAGCCCGCGGCCGCGGAGCAGGTCCACGACGGCGTCGATCGCCCGGCCGTCGGCCACCGTCACTTCCCAGAACGGCCCGGCCGGGCGGGCGTCGAACCCGGCCGCCCGCGCCGCGTCGGCCGGGAAGTCCTGGCCGTCGGCCAGGCCGACGACGTAGACGTTCCGCTGCTCGGTCAGCTCGGCGATGGTGCCCTCGCGGGCCAGCTCGCCGCGGCGGAGGATGGCGACCCGGTCGCACACCAACTCGACCTCGCTCAACAGGTGCGAGTTGACGAACACGGTCACGCCGGCGTCCTTCAGTTCCGTGAGGATGCCGCGGATTTCCCGCCGGCCGAGCGGGTCCACGCCGTCGGTCGGCTCGTCGAGGAAGACCACCTCGGGGTTGTGGAACAGCGCCTGAGCGATGCCGAGCCGCTGCTTCATTCCCTTGGAGTAGGTGCGGATCTTGGAGTTCATCCGCTGGCCGAGGCCAACCCGGTCCAGGGCGGCCGGGATCCGCTTGCGGCGGTCGGACCGGGGCACGCCGTGCAGGGAGCCGTAGAAGTCGAGGAGGCTCCAGGCGGTGTGGTACTCGGGGAAGCGGTGGTCTTCGGGCAGGTAGCCGACCCGCTTGCGGGCGGCGGCGTCCCCGGCCGGGCGGCCGAGCAAATCCGCCCCGCCGCCGGTGGGTTTGACGATGCCGAGGAGGATTTTGACGAGGGTGGTCTTGCCGGCCCCGTTCTGGCCGAGCAGGCCGTAGACCTCCCCCGGCTCGACGCGGACGGAGACGCCCTTGAGGGCCTCGACGCCGCGGTAGCGCTTGCGGAGGTCGCGGGTCTCGATCGCGGGCACGGACGGGCCTCCGGGGTGGTGGTGTGCGGCCATCTTACGGACTGCAAACCGGCGGTGTAGGAGACAGGGGCTCCGGCAGGTTGTTCGTCGGCGGAGGGCGGTTCTTGTGGTTCGTGTAGGGTGGGTCGAGTGAGCGGAGCGAGTGAGGCCCACCGACGAAAGAGGC
>DASXAN010000135.1:0-5167 GCA_036406755.1 Gemmataceae bacterium | reverse complement strand
GGTCCCGCCACCTGCCCGCCCGGACCGAGGCGGAGCGCCTCTGCCTACAGGTGATCGGGTACGTGACCTGCCTGCCCGACGACCCGCCGGGCGCCGTGGACGCCGCGGTGCGGCGGCTGGAGGGGGAGTTCGCCGCCGAGTTGCGGCGGCACGGCGCGATCCGCCTGCCCGACCTGACGCCGGCCGCGGCCGAGGCCCAGATGGGGCTGGCCCGTCGGGAGCTGCCCCGGTCGCGCCTCGGGGCCGCGTTCGGCCTCCGCCCGCCCGGGCCGGACCCGAGCCCAGCCCCGGCCCCGGCCCCGTAGCTGGCCGGCCCCGCCCGGCGCTTGGTCTGCGCGCCGACGGCGATGGCACCGCAGACTGATCGAAATTCAGGAGACTATCCCATGCAACGAACCTGCCGACTCCAACCGCGGACTCCCGCCCGCGCCCGCCGGCCGGCCCCGACCCGGCTGCGGCTGCACGCCCTCGAAGACCGGTCCCTGCCGTCGTTCGGCCTGGGGTGGGTCGCCGACCTGCGGAGCAGTGAAACCTACTGCTTCGGCAATGCCGTCGATGGCGCCGGCAACGTCTACGTGTCCGGATACTACACCGGCACCGTTGACTTCGACCCCAACCAAACCAACCCGGCCGGCAACCATGTCATGACGGCCGGCGGCAACGACGGGTTCGTCGCCAAGTACACGCCCGGCGGTACGTTCCAGTGGGTGACCGACCTCGGTACGGACACCAATGGGGCGTACGTGGCCGCCCGTGGCTCGGCCCTTTACGCGTCGACGCACGGCGCCGTCGCCCGGCTGGATCCTGCCAGCGGCGCGGTGCTGTGGAGTAATACGGCCGTCAGCGCCACCAACTTCGGCCTGGCCGTGGACCCGGCCGGCAATGTGGACGTGACGGGGTCCGACGGCTCGCGGCCAGTCGTCGCCCAACTCGACCCGGCCGGCAACGTCCGGTGGACCAGGGCGGCCGGCGGCAGCGGGTCCGGCTTCGGTTCGGCCGTGGCCGTGGACGGCGCCGGCACCGTCTACACGACCGGCCGGTACTCCGGGTCGGTCACCTTCGGTTCGACGCCCCGGGCCAGCTGGTCCGGCGGGTATGGGAACGACGCCTTTGTCTGGAAGTTGACCGCCGCCGGCACGTCAGCGTGGGCCGGCAGCATCGGCAGCAGCGGCGATGACTGGGGGCGGGGCGTGGCCGTGGACGGCGGCGGCAATGTGGTGGTGACGGGCTCCTGGGGCTACAACGGCGCCAACGTCAGCCTGAACAGCAATTTCAATCCCGGCTCCGGGGCTGCGGCGCGGCTGACCAACCATGGCTATAGCGACGACTTCATCGTCAAGTTAGCCCCGGGGAAGAACGGGGCGATGACGCTGTCGTGGGCCAAAGGTATCGGCGGGAGCGGCGTTGACGGGGGAATTGGCGTGGCCGTCGATGGCATCGGCAACGTCTACACGACGGGTGCGTACGACGGGACGGTCAGTTTCAACCCGAACAACGGCACGGTCCGCAACCTCACCGGCGGCGGCATCTTCGTGTCCAAGCTCGACCCGAGCGGCAACTACCTGGCGGCCGTCGGCACCGCGAGCGGCAGCGGCACCGGCCGGGCAGTCGCCCTCGACGGCACGGGCAACGTCTACATCGCCGGGGCTCTCACCGCCCCGGGCAACTTCGACCCGAATGGCCTGTACACCGTCACCCCACAGAGCTTCGACGGCTTCGTCTGGAAGTTGACGCAGACCAGCCCGCAGCTGGCCGTCGGCCGCGGGCCGAACGTCGGCGTCGCGCCACTGACGCAGGCGCAGCTCGCCGCCGCCGAGGCGACCGCCATCCGCGACTGGGCCGTCGCCGGCCTGCCGGCCGCCGACCTCGCCCGCATGCGGGCCGTCAAGGCGGACATCGTGACGCTCGGCGGCAACCGCCTCGGGGCGGCCGAACTCAACGGTACCGAGATCGCGATCGACGCCACCGCCGACGGGTGGGGCTGGTCCGTGGACGTGGCCGGCAAGCCGGCGGCCGGGCGGATGGACCTGCTCACCGTCGTGATGCACGAACTTGGGCACGTCGTCGGGCTGGACAGCCGGTTCGGTGGCGACCCGCACGACCTGATGTACGCCTACCTGTCGCCCGGCGAGCGGCGGCTGCCGGGGGCGGCCGATATACGGGGACCGGGGTCACAGACCCCGGCTACAGAAGCGATGCCGCGGGCGACGTCGGAGGATCGGATCGACTGGCTTGCCGCGGCGGCGACGCTCAAGCCCAAGGGCGGGCTGCTCGCCGACTGGCTGGCGGATGTCGGGTAGTAAGGCGAACCGGCGGCGTGAGCCGCCGCGTGGTGCTGCGAGCCACCGCGGCTCGGAGGGCCACCCGGCGGCTCCCGCCGCCGGTTCGCCAAGACACATGACGCTCACGCCAAGTCGGACGGTAGCACCGCCGCCGCCCTACGCCCGTCTCCTGCCGGCATTGACCGTCTACGGCATTGCCGTACAATGCGGCGGTGTTTAGCTTCATCGAAACGAAGCTGTTCACCCGCCTGGTTCAGCAGTACCTCTCGGACGACGAGTATCAGGCGCTGCAAAAACTATTGATGGAGCAACCCGACGCCGGCGACGTCATCCCGGGCACGGGCGGCGTGCGGAAGCTGCGGTGGCGGGCGCCGGGCCAGGGGAAGCGCGGCGGCTACCGCGTCGTCTACTTCGCCCGGGTCGAGCGGGGCGTCATCTGGATGCTGACCATGTATCCCAAGAACGTCAAGGACGACATCCCGGCCCACGTCTTGCGCAAGATTCGCGAGGAGGTGGAAGGTGCCTAAGAAGCCGCGCGACATCGGCGCGGAAATCCTCCAGGGGCTCCGCGAAATCCGCCGTGGCGACGTCGGCCGCGTGATCAACGTGCCCGATGTTGCCAAGACGCGGGAAAAGACCGGCCTGTCCCAGGCACGCTTCGCCCAGCTCCTGGGCGTCTCGGTGCGGACGCTGCAAGACTGGGAACAGGGGCGGCGGGCGCCGTCGGGGGCTGCCCGCACGCTCCTGCTCATCGCCGCGAAAAACCCGCTGGCCTTGGTCGAAGTCGCCTGACGGGCCGAGCCTGCCCGACGTGGACTTGCGGCATGCGGACGTCCGCCGGTTCCGCCCGTTGCGTCCTAGCGGGGTGGCAACGGACGAAACCGGGCTTTGCTCTCGTCCACCACGACGAAGAAATGAGGCAATCGCGCCGCCTCCTGAGTCAGCACCTCACGCAGCCGGGCCAGTTTGGCGGCGCTGTCCGCGGGGTTCATTCGCAGCACCACGATGCCGTGGGCCGGCAGGCCGAGCCGCACGACCAGCTCGCCGAAGTCCTTGTCCTCGGTCAACAGGATGCGCTCGTCCGCGGCGGCCCGCTGCAGGACGGCCCCGTCGTCGGCGCCCCGCGCCGATTCGGCCACGAAGTCCACGTCGTGGCCGTCCTCGCGCAGCCCGGCCACCACGAGCGCGTCGCAGCATTCGTCCGCCAGGAGTTTCACCGGGGATTTCCCGACGCCAGGACGATGTCGTCATTGGCGATCTGGTCGGCCGCGTAGGCGGCCGCGGCCCGGATGTCGGCCACGGTCAGGTGGGGGTGGTGGGCCAGAATGTCGCGGTCCGTCATGCCCTCGGCGATCTTGCGCAAGATCAGCTCGACCGGCACCCGCGTCCCCTTGATGACGGGCTTGCCGAACATGACCTTCGGGTCGACCGTGATGCGCTCGTGGACCATGCCCCGGACCTCCGCAGAGCCGTCGCGCCGCGACGGCTCTGATTTTAGCAGAATCCGGCCGAGCCGAGGTCATGATTGTGGCGGGCGGGGGCGCTCCCACGCCTCCGCCCGCCAAAACCGTCATGCCAAATCGAACAACAATACCTCCGCCGGTTGGGTCGCGGCCACCGTCACCGTCGATTCGTCCCCCACCGCGGCCCCGTCGCCCTCGCCCAACGGCGTGCCGTTGACCGTCACCGCGCCCCGGGCCACCTGCACCCAGGCGTACCGCCCCGGCCGCAGCGGCCGCGCCGCCGACTCGCCCGGCTCCAGGATCGTCGCGTACAGGTCCACGTCCTGGTGCACCGTCACCGACCCGTCCCGGCCGTCGGGGCTGGCCACCAGCCGCCAGCGGCCGCGGCGGTCCGCCTCCGGGAACGCCTTCTGCTCGTACTCCGGCCGCAGGCCCCGCCGCTCCGGCGTCAGCCAGATTTGCAGCAGGTGCACCGGCTCCGTCGGCGACGGGTTGAACTCGCTGTGCCGGATGCCGGTCCCGGCCGACATCCGCTGCACGTCGCCGGGGCGGATCACCGACCCGGTGCCGAGGCTGTCCTTGTGCTCCAGCGCCCCGCTGACGACGTAGGTGATGATTTCCATGTCGCGGTGCGGGTGGGCGCCGAACCCGGCCGCCGGGGCGACCTTGTCGTCGTTGAGCACCCGCAGGTCGCGGAACTGGACGTACGCCGGGTCGTAGTAGTCGTTGAAGGCGAACGAGTGTCGGCTGTCGAGCCAATCGGTCGCGGTCACGCCGCGGTCGGCGGCCGGTCGGACGGCAATCATGTCATGACCTCATTTCCAGTGGCAGCGGCCCGCCGCTGCGGCGGCCGAACAACAAGTGGTCGAGCGAAAACTGTCCCGGGCCGACGAGCAGCAGGCACACGGCGACGGCGAAGTACGCGGCGGCGAGCTCGAACGACGGGACATAGGGCTGCCCGGGGATGTTCATCGCGACGAACGGATCCCCGTGCGGGATGTGGACCATCCCGGCGGCCGTGGCCATCGTGCAGGCGATCAGCAGCGCGAACAGCCGCGTCAGGAGCCCGATGATCAGGGAGATGCCGCCGCCGAACTCGGCGACCGCGGCCGCGGCCTGCAGGTACGGGTGCGGGGCTTGGGGGCCGAACCCGTTCATCCACGTCGTCGCGTTCTGGATCTTGGGCCAGCCGTGGATCAGGAACGCCGCCCCGACCACGAGCCGCAGCACGAGCAGGCCGACCGAGCCCGCCCCGCCGATGGAGCCGTACGACCGGAACATGGTGAACTCCTGTCTCGAAGGCCCACCCCCGTGACCGCGGACCGCCCGCCGGTCACAGGTGGTGTACTGATGGGCGGGTGAAGTATTACACGGGCGGGGCGGCCAGGGAGACGTCGTCGCGTCTGGGGCGTAGGGTGGGGC
>DASXAN010000134.1:0-8981 GCA_036406755.1 Gemmataceae bacterium | reverse complement strand
CGGCAGGAGCCTCGCCCTCCCGCTCTACCGCCCCGGAAAGCGCACTAGCGGTCACCCCGTACCGTCCCGGCCGCCTGCCCGATCAAGTCCGCCAATCGCTCGGCGCTGTCGGGGCCGTGGCCGAGGAACAGCGACGGCTCGATCAGCTCCACCTCCGTGACCACGAGCCCGCCGCCGGCCGCCGGCAGCAGGTCCACCCGCCCGTACAGCAGGCGGTCCGCCCCGCCCGGGACGGCGGCCAGCGCCCGCTCGGCGACCGCCCGCTCGGCGGGGGTCGCTTCGTGGGGCCGGATGTCCTCGTGGAAGAACAGCGGCCCTTCCACCCGCGGGCCGCCGCCGAGCATGGCCCCCTTGCGGGCGGCGTGCGAGTACCGGCCGCCGAGGAACACGAGGTCGGCCTCCCCGTCCGCCTCGACCCGGTCCAGGTACGGCTGGACGAGCGCCGCCATCCCGGCCCGGTGCAGGCGGCGGACGTGGGCGACGGCCTCCCCCGCCTGCCCCGGCCCGTACCGGGCGGCGTCCTTCGACCCGGCCCCGACGGCCGGCTTCACGACCACCGGCCCGCCCGGCAGGGTGACCGCTTCGCCGGGGGCGACGAAGGCGGTCGGGACGACCGGCACGCCGGCGGCCGCGAGGTCCCGCAGGTAGTGCTTATCGGCATTCCACCGGACCACGGGGGCCGGGTTCAGCACCCGCGGCAGGCGGTCGATCCAGGCGAGGAAGGCGGCGGCCTTCTGCGGGTAGTCCCAGGTCGAGCGGAGGACGACGAGGTCGAACCCGGCCCAGTCCACGGCCGGGTCGTCCCAGACGGCCGGGGCGGCGACGATCCCGCGGCGAGCCAGCGGCTCGACGAGGCGGGCGTCGTCGGCCTCCAGCGCCGGGAACTCCCGGCAGGTGGCGAGGGCGACCCGCACGGCCGGCGTCCCGACCCGGCGTCGCCCGGCGGGGCGGGTGGCGGCGGTTTCATTCGGACCGGGTGGGGCGGGATGGGGAGTGTGAGGGTCATCCATAGCGGGGCGCGGCGGTCGAGGGGGGTCGTCCGATCGCCGGGTGGCGAAGGTACACGGCTCTCAGCTTATGCGGATGGGCATGACGGTGGCGAGAAAAATCCAATCAGCTCAGCAACTCCTCAACCAGCTCCTCCACGTCTTTTCCCGCCTCACTCTCGGCGATGAATTCGCGGATGTCCCGCCGGACGGCGGCGAAGTGCCGGCCCGGCGCGAGTTCGAGTTGTCCGATGGCTACCTCCAACTCGGCCCCGTGGGCGGAGAGGCGGCGGTGCAGGTCGTCGGTCGGGTCGTACAGCGGCACCGGTAGTTGCCAGATGTGCTTGTCGAAATCCCGCTCGTCCTTGCCGTAGCTCATGAACGGCCGCACCAACTCGGTGAAAATCGCGGCGTTCAGGATGGCACACAGGTACTGAGCCTCGGCCGCAGAAGCTGCGGTCGCCCAGTACAACTTGTGCTCGATCACCGCCCGATGATCGTTGAGCCGTGCGGCTACAAGATGCATGCCTGATGCGTTATAGACAATACGTTCCGGCTGGGTCGGGAACTGTTGTCGGAACTTCCTTTGGTAGTCGAGCTGTTGGATGAGAGTCAGTCGCTCGCTGGAGCGATGTTGCTCCCAAACTGCCTCCGCCCGCCGCTACCAGGACGCCAAGCCCTCATATGCATCGAGCCGGTCCGACTGGCCGTCCATGAGCCCTTGCTGGTCCATCGGAAGCACCGCCTCGAACGTCTCCGCAATCCGAAATGGCAGGACGCTTTCGCCGAGCAGCACTGGCCGAAGGAATTCGGTCTCGACCACCCCTTCCAAGGCCGGCAACTCTTTCCAAGGCTTCTTGTCATTGACTCGTTGAAGCGAGCGCACGCCGGCCTTGCCGGCCGGCATTCCCAGCGGCCCGGCCGCCTGTCGGGTCACGAAGAAGAGCATGCGGGGGAAAATCGTCGCCCCGTTTCGAAAGCGTTCTGCCCAAGGTGACGTCGCGTCATCGCCGGCCGGCCGGGCCGTCCCCGGCGATTGCACAACGTGACTCTGGACAGTATTCCAATCGGCATTCTGTTCCGGCACCCGACCGGACCAGACCACGATCTCCCTCGGTAGCGGCTTCGATTCACCGGCCCGTAGGCCAAACAGTACGGCTGAGCCGCGGGGGAAGAAGTGCGGCCGAATCCGGCGGAGGTCCCAGGCCGGGTCGAAGGCGATCGTCACCGGACTCGCCGCGCCCGGGCGGTTGTACCTGCCGCCGCGCAATCCTTGGAACTGTCCTCGATCCACGGCCGCGTTCGGCATGACGAAGGCGAACCGGCCACCGACTTTCAGGTAACGCTCGACCGCGCGGACAAGGAACAGGCCGGACAGGTCCTGATGGGTGGCCACCTTGGCCCCGTGCCACAGCCCGCGTTCGTCGCTGTAGTCGCGGAACGCCTTCTGCATGGCCTTGGTCATAAACCGGTAGGCCAGCCACGGCGGGTTGCCGATCAGCACATCCACCCGGTTCTGCCGTAGAGCCAGCCACCAAGGCCGCGCCAGGTTGCGGACGTAGTAACTCCAGATGTGGTCGCGTCCGTCGTCGTGGAGTTTGCAGAGCGTGCGAAAGGTCGCGTCCAGCGTCTCCTGCGCCGCGGGAGGCACCGCATAGCGCTGATAGATTCCCGTTAGCCTCGGCACCGCGCCTCCCGGCCTGCGGTTGACCGCCGCCTTGGTCATTGACTCGACGATCTGATTGAACCGGCCCGGGTCTTCGAGCAACTCGTCCGGGAAACGAAGCTCGGACTCGAATAGCTGTTGTTGGTCGTCGGTCTCGATGACCAGGTTGCCGCCGGTAAACAGGTGGTCCGCCTCCCGTTTCCACTGGACCGAATCGCCGAGATAGACGGGAACCTGGATCGGGCCGCGGTCCGGGTGGTTGAGGCGGTCCCGGCCAATAGCCAGCAGGTAAGTCACCCGAGCCAGGGTCACGGCCACCGGGTGCAGGTCCACGCCGAGCACATGCCGCGTGAGGCCCAAGAGTGCCGACCCCAGCGACACGCCCGCGTCCTCGGCCGCAGCGAGGTAACGCCGGGCGGCATGAAAAAGGAAGGTCCCAGAGCCGCACGCCGGATCGAGGACCCGACTGTCCAGCGGCCGCTCAATCGCGGTCGCGACCATCCGCTCGGCGAGCCAGTCGGGGGTGTAATACTCGCCGAGACGCTTCCGGGTCGGTGCCGTAATGACCGATTCGTAGAGCACTTTGAGGACGTCGCCTCGGACCTGCTGCCAGTGGAAGCGGCCCACGCGGCGGGCCAGCGAACGGACGAATGGTTCGCCGCCCGGAACGTGGACGACCCAATCGAAGAAGTCGGCTTCGACGACGCCGGCGATGCCACTTTCCTCGAACTTGCTGCCGCTCAGCAGCGACGCCGGGGCGATCGATTGGAGGTCGAAACCGAGCAGTGCGTGGGCGATGATCTCAGCCGTGTTCACCAAGTAGGTGTGTTCGACGAAGAGTTCATCGCTGTCCTCGAATTGAGTGCCGAGTGCGGTCTTCAGCAACTTGGCCCAGAGGCGCCGCTTCATCCGCACGGCAGGATGGTCGCGATGCCGCGTGAAGAGGTCGAGCAGCGTGGCGCGGTCCAGGGCATGAGCCGAACTTCCCGCCCCGAGCCGCCGCTCGATCTCCCGGGGCGTCGCTGGGATGTCCCGGGCCGTGGCCAGCACGCCCTCGAGCCAGATCAGAAACGCTTCGGTGTCGGGTCTGGTCGGGGAGAGTTTGTGGGCAGAAACCTCACGCGGCGGTCCCGCATCAGCCGCGCCGGGGAGACTAACGCACCGCCAGTCGGCACCGTCGGTAAGAATGCCGACGTATCGGCAGCCGGTCGCTTCCTGCCGGGCCGCCAGGTAACCGGCCAGTTGTTCGATCGCGTCGGGTAGTGTGTGTCCCGCCGACAGGTCCCGCTTGACCTCGATCAGGCAGCTGCCGACCTCAATGTCGATCCGCCGGCGGATGCCGACCGGGGTTTCTAGGTCTGCGGTGACGACGTCCTGGGCCGAAAGAGACAGTGGCGCTGTCAGGACCAGTTGGCGGATATCCGCCTGGAGCGTTGCCTCGGACCGCGTGGGATCACGCCGGGCGATCTGGGCGAGGAGTTCGACAACGGTCATCAGGGACCACTTCGGTTAGTCACTCGTCATGGGCCGGATCGCCCGCCCGCAGGGAGCCAGTCGACGACCATCGGCGACGAGTCTACCCGCCCCAGGCTTGGCAGGCTAGTGCCCACACCCTCCGCCCATTTACTCGCCGCCGCTCGCCACGGCCCGCCCGTTAGACGTGGGAGACGACCAGCAACGACCCGGCGATCGCGACCGCGTCTTCGGCCAGGGCGACGACAAGGTCCCGGATGCCGAGCGCCTTGACCAGCCGCGTCCGCGCTTCATACCCGCCGAACGCGCCGGCGACGCCCCCCGCGGCCCCGAGGACCGCCCCGAGAATTGCCGCCTGATTGCCCGCGACCGCGACGGCGGCCCCCGACATGGCCCCCGTGACGATGCGGGCGCCGAGGCCCAGGGGCGCCGTCCGCGCCGGCGTCTTCGGCAGCTTGTCGGCCACCAGCTCGGCGACCGCCAGGATGGTGAAAACGGCCACGGAGGCGACGTGTCCGAACAGCCCGAGCACCCCGTCGAGTTTCAGCCGGCCCAGGTAGGTCGCCCAGGAGACCGCCGCTGGCGCGGTCAGGGAGCGGAGGCCCGCAAAGACGCCGATCAAGAACGCGAGTACGATCGCCACTGGTCCCTCCATCACCCCGCCCGGGCTTCTGCCGCGGGTGCATTTTCGCAGGTCGTTTTCTTCGTCAGCGAGTCCTGTCCCGCCCCTTCCTTTTCCTTTCGGCGGGCAGTAAGCCGATGAACGCCGCGATCTCGTCCAGCGCCGCCGCCCAGTTCTGTTCCTCCGTTCGCCCCGACGACTTCCGCGGGGTGAAGCTGTGGTCGCCGTCCGTCATCCACACGACCCGCACCGCCTTCGACAACTTGTATGCTCTGACTTCCTCGCGGGTGCCGAACGGGTCGCGCTCGCCCTGCACGATCAGCGTCGGCGTCTTGATCGTCGCCAGGTGCTCGACCCGCAGTTTGTCCGGGTTGCCGACCGGGTGGAAGGGGTAGCCCAGGCACACCAGCCCGGCGACGCCGGCCTCGTCCGCGACCAGGCTGGCGATTCGTCCGCCCATGCTCTTGCCGCCGATGACCAGCCCCTTCGGCCCGAGCGTCTCGACGACGGACAGCCACGCCTGTCGCAGCGCCGGCTCGCGGTCCGGCGGCTTCGCTTTGCCGGTCGCCCGCTTGGCCGCCATGTACGGGAACTCGAACCGGGCGACGCGAATGCCCCGCTCGCCGAGCCCGTGGGCGAAGAACTCCAGGAACGGCGAGTCCATGCCGGCGCCGGCCCCGTGCGCCAGGGCGATCGTCGTGGCAGCCTTCGCCGGGCCGTCGAACAGGAACTCGGGCGCTGTGGGCAACGGCAACCCCTCCGGGACCAGTCGTCACGCCGATGCCGTCGATTGTAGCCCGGACGGCGGGATGACCTACCCGGCCCCCGGACCGAGCACCACCGGCAGCGCTTCCAGGCCGCGGAGCAGGATGCCGCGCCGCCAGGGGAGGGATTCCGCGGCGACGGCCAGCCGCAGCCCGGGGAACCGGCGGACCAGCGTCCCCAGCGCCACCTGACCCTCCAGCCGGGCCAGCGACGCCCCCAGGCAGAAGTGGGTCCCGAGTCCGAACGCCAGGTGGCGGTTCGGGTCGCGGCCGACGTCCAGCGACTCCGGGTCGGGGAACTGCCGCTCGTCGTGGTTGGCCGAGCCCAGCACCGCGTAGACCATCTCGCCCCGCGGGATGGTGACCCCGCCGACCGCCACCGCCCCGGCCGTGTACCGCTCGGTCGCCAGGTCCACCGGGGTGACGAACCGCAGCAACTCCTCCACCGCCGGCTTGATGAGCCCGGGGTCGGCCCGCAGGCGGTCGAGCTGGGCCGGGTGCTCCAGCAGCGCCAGCAGGCCGCCGGCGATCAGGTTGACCGTCGTCTCGTGGCCGGCGATGAGCAGCAGGAAGATCATGGCCAGCAGCTCGTCCTCGGTCAGCCGGTCGCCGGCCGCCTCGGCCCGGACCAGGGCCGTCGTCAGGTCGTCCCGCGGGTCGGCCCGGCGGCGGCGGACGATCCCGCGGATGTACCGCATCAGCGCCCACGCGCCCGGCACCGCCCGGAGCAGCGCCCAGTTGGAGGCCGACGCGGCCACGAGGGCGGTGGACCAGCGGTGGAACTTCTCCCGGTCGGCCGCCGGCACGCCCAGGACCTCGGCGATGACCGTCGTCGGCAGCGGCAGGGCGAAGTCGCGGACCAGGTCGGCCGTCCCGCGGCGAGCCGCCGCGTCGAGCAGGTCGTCGGCCAGCTCCTGGACCCGGCCCCGCATCTGCTCGACCAGCCGGGGGGTGAACGCCACGTTGACCAGGCCCCGCAGCCGGGTGTGGTCCGGCGGGTCGAGCTGGAGCATGTTCCGCTTGAGCACCTTGAACGCCCGCCGGAACCAGGGCTGGGCGGCGGCCTGTTCCGGCGACAGGGCGTTGGCCGTGTCCTTGACGAACCGGTCGTCCTTCAGGACGGCCGCCACGTCGTCGTAGCGGGTGACCAGCCAGCCGGCCTCCCGCGTCGGCAGGGTCACCCGCACGACGGGCGACTCATCCCGCAGCCGGGCGTAGTAGGGGAACGGGTTCGCCTTGAAGGCCGGGTCGGCGATGTTCACCGGCGCCGGCCGGGCCGTCCCGGCGAATCGCGAAAGCAAGCCCATCGCGCCCCCTTATGGTCCGTCCGGGCGGGCGGCTCGTTGGGCGTGTGGCCGCGGCTCCGCTCCCGGCTATTATCCGGGTGAGTCGGCCGGCGGCGGGCGGAATCACGACTCCGGTCGCCAGTCGAGCCGCGTAGAATGACCGCACTCGGACCTTGGCCGCCCCCGACCGCCTCACCGACCATGCCCCGGATCAGCGCCGGCCTACTGATGTACCGCGTCCGGGACGGCGAGCTCCAGGTCTTTCTGGCCCACCCCGGCGGCCCGTTCTACGCGCGAAAGGACGACGGCGCGTGGACCATTCCCAAGGGTGAACCGGGCCCCGGCGAGGACCTGCTCGACGCCGCCAAACGGGAGTTCCAGGAGGAAACGGGCATCGTGCCGACGGGCCCGTACATCCCGCTGACGCCGGTGCAGCAGAAGGGCGGCAAGGTCGTCCACGCCTGGGCGTTCGCGGGCGACTGGGACGGGGCGGGAATCGTCAGCAACACGTTTACGATGGAGTGGCCGCCCAAATCGGGCCGGCGGGCGGAGTTCCCGGAGATCGACCGGGCCGAGTTCTTCGACGTTCCGGTGGCGAAGCGGAAGGTGAAGGCGGCCCAGGGCGCGCTCATCGACGAGCTGGAGCGGGTTGTCGCGAGAAGGGCCTGAGTTGACCCCGGAACAATGGTGGCACGGTTTGGGAGGTCGAGCGTGGCCGATTTCCACACGGCCCACCTCCGTCTGAGCCAGTGGCTCTGCTTCCTGCTCGGCGGTATCCTGATCGTCTGGGCGGTGGCGGAGAAGAAGGGAGCGGTCGCGGCCGACGACCTGTACCCCGGGGTGGCCGCCGCCGCCGGACTCGTGATCGCCCTGTCGCTGAGCTACCTGGACCGAAAGACGGTCCCCGACCGTCCGTCCGACGAGGAGCCAGGCGATGGACCTGGACGCCATCGGGACGACCCTGGCTGACCGCTACCGGCTGGACGCCCTCCTGGGCCGCGGGGCCGTGGGGTGCGTGTACGCGGCCACCGACCTGGCGCTCGACCGGCCCGTGGCCGTCAAGGTCGTCCGGCCGGAACTCGCGGCCGATGCCGCCCTGGTCGGGCGGTTCGTCCGCGAGGCCAAGATCGTCGCGCAGCTGGCGGCGAACCCGCACGTCCTGACCGTCTACGACCTGGGCTTCGCCGAGGACGGCCGGCCGTTCATCGTCACCGAGCACCTCCGCGGCCGGTCCCTCGCGTCCGTGATGCGGGACAAGTACCGGCCGGCCCGGTCGTGGGTGCTCGACGCCGGGCGGCAGGTGGCGCTGGCCCTGCTCGACGTGCACCGCCGGGGGATCACCCACCGAGACGTCAAGCCGGGCAACCTGTTCCTCGTCGAGGCGCCCGGCCTGCCGCTGCTGGTCAAGCTGATCGACTTCGGCCTGTCCCATTCCCCGCGGTTCGCCCCGGACGGGACGGAGCCCGGCTCCGTGGCCGGGACGATCCGCTATCTCGCCCCGGAGGTGATCGACGGCGAGGAGCCCACGCCGGCCGCCGACGTGTACGCGTTCGGGATCACCCTCTACGAGCTGGCCACCGGCGGGTATCCGTACGCGGCGTCCTCCGCGGAGGAGCTACTCGCCGCCCACCGACAGGCCGCGCCGGCCCCGTTCCCCGAGGACGAGTCCCCATTCCCCGAGACGTTTCGGGCGCTCGTGCTACAAATGCTGTCCAAGCGGCGGACCGACCGACCGTCGGCGGAGGTGTGCCTCCAGGACCTGCGGCTGGCGGACCGGGAGCTCGACGAAGCCAGGGGCAACGGTTGACCGGCCCGGGCCCGTTCGCTTATCGTGAGGCCGGCAGCAACGGGTTGTTCGTCATCCCGGGCGACCGCGTCGCGGACGCGCGCCCCAGAGACATCCATGCCGAGGACCTCATCATGTCCGACCCGATCTCCCGCCGTTCCTTCGCAGCCGTGACCGCCGGGGTCGTCCTCGGCTCGGCCACCGACGTCCCGGCAGCCGACGAACCGCCGAAGGCCGAGCCGCCCAAGCCGGCCGGCGGCCCGCGGGAAGCCCCGTTCGAGCGGGACTACCCGGCCCCGAAGTTCCAGCCGGCGTGGAAGAAGCCGCAGGTGAACCGCCTGCTCGTCCAGGACTTCGTCATCTACGCCCACTCCGACTTGCCGATGGTGAAGCGGCTC
>DASXAN010000133.1:0-4065 GCA_036406755.1 Gemmataceae bacterium | reverse complement strand
GCCGGACCTGGGCCCCGGGCAGTACTACCTCGAATTCCGCGTGCCGACGCGGGGCGGCCCGCGGCTGCGGGCGGACCCCGACGCGGAGGCGTACGGGCCCAACGGCGAGCGGCTGTCCACGATCCTGATGCGGCCCGAGGGGCTTTCCTCCCGACCGGGCGCGTCCGGATTCCCCTGGACGCGGTCGATGGAGGGCGAACTGTCGCCGCCGGCGTTCGCGCTCGGGCGGAACGAGAGTGTCTACCTCCAGGTCGCGAAGCCGTCGGACCATCCGGGCGTGAGCGGGCCGCTCGCGTACCAGGACGGCTACCTGGAGCACTTGCGGAATTGCCAATCCGTGCCGAAGCTCAACGAGTGGACGCACGAGCTGTTCCGGCAGCTGGCCGCGGAGGGGCGGTTGCCGGCGGCCGTCACCCTGGACGACGCCGGCCGCGTCGCCCCGCAGCATTACGAGGCCGTCTGCCGGGCGTTCGAGGACTACCTGTCCCGGTCCGGCGACTTCAAATACAGCTTGACGCTCACGCGGGCGGACGTGCAGATCGACCCGGTCGAGGATTTTGTCTGCAACACCCGTCGCGGTCACTGCACCCGCTTCGCGTCGGCCCTGGCGCTGATGCTGCGGTCCGTCGGTGTGCCGACGCGGGTCGTGCTCGGCTACCGCGGGTTCGAGCAGGCCGGCGACGGCATTTACGACGTCCTCCAGTGCCACGCCCACAGCTGGGTGGAGGCGATCATCCAGCGGCCGGTCGACCACGGGCAGCCGGCGGCAGACGCCAACGTGGCGCAGCCGGGGCCGGTCGCGTCCCCCTGGCGGTGGCTGACCCTGGACCCGACGCCAACCGGTGAGGAGGTGGAGCTGACCGAATTCTCCTGGGGCCAGTGCTGGGAATACACCCGCCAGGGGATCGGCACCTTCTTCAAGAACTTCATCATCGAGTACGACGCCGACCAGCAGGAGCGAGCCAAGTACGCGGTGTCGCAATCGAGCTGGTGGGCCCTGCCGACGATGGCCAAGCGGCTGGCCCTCGGCCCGACGGGCGATGACTGGGGCCGGGCCGGCCTCCTCGCCGTCTGCTGCGTGGCAGCGGTCGTACTGACACGCCGGGCCGTCCGCCGGTGGCGATCACTGCCCGCGCGTTCCGCCAACCCGGCCACGGCCTTCTACGACCGCATGCTCGCCGCCCTGCGGCGGACGTTCGGCCTCGCCCCGCGGACCGGGCAAACGCCCGGGGAGTTCGCCGCGGACGCCGGTGAGCGACTGCGGGCCGTGCCGGCCACCTGCGACGTGTCGGGGGTGCCGGCCGACGCCGCGGTGCTGTACTACCGCGTGCGGTTCGGGAACCGCCCGCTTGCCGCCGAGGAACGGCGGGCTCTCGACGCACGCCTGGACCGGCTGGAGACGGCCCTGACCGGCGGCGCCGGCAAGTCCGCGGCACGAAATCCGAGCGCGGTTTGATAGAATGGGCTGCGGAACCCCAACCCGCGACTCGGATTTCCCGTCGGAGGCGGACATGACGACTCCGCCCGCCCGGCTGACCGCGGCGGAATCGACCCTGCTGGTCATCGACGCGCAGGAGAAGCTCCTGGCCGCCATCCCGGGCATGCCGCGGCTGCTGCTGAACCTGTCGTTCCTGCTCGACGCCGCCCGCGCCCAGGGCGTCCGCATCCTGGCGACTGAGCAATACCCCAAGGGCCTCGGCCCCACGCACCCCGCCATCATTGACCGGCTCCCGAAGGACCGGCCGACGAAGGTCGTCTTCGGCTGCGGCGGCGTCCCGGAGGTGATCGACGCACTGGCCGGCCGGTCGACCGTGCTCCTGGCCGGGATCGAGGCGCACGTCTGCGTCCTCCAGACCGCGCTGGACCTGATGGATCGGGGGCTGCAGGTGTTCGTGGCCGCGGACGCCGTGGCGTCGCGGGACGAATTCGACCGGGACGTGGCCCTGCGGCGGGTCGAGCGGGCCGGCGCGGTATTGATCACGGCGGAGACGGCCGCGTTCGAGTGGCTCGGCTCCGCGGCCTCCCCGGCCTTCAAGACCGTCAGCCTGTTGGTGCAGGAGCGATCCCGCCGCCTCCGCGAACTGACCGCGTCCGGAGTGCCGTCATGAGCCAACCTTCCGAACCGTCCGCGGTCGCGCCCGCCGGGTTCCCGGCCGTCCGCCCCCGCCGGCTGCGCCGCCACCCGCTGCTGCGGGCTCTGGTCCGCGAAACGTCCCTGTCGCCGGCTGACTTCATCCTGCCGCTATTCGTCCGCCCCGGCCGCGGCGTTCGGCAGGAGATCGCGTCCATGCCCGGCCAGTATCAGCTCAGCCCCGACCGGCTGGTGGACGAGGTCGGCGCCGCGGCGGAGTTGGGCGTCCGCTCGTTCATCCTGTTCGGCATCCCGGCGTCCAAGGACGCGACCGGGTCGAGCGCCCTGGACGACGGCGGCATCGTGCAGCAGGCGCTGCGTTCGGTGCGGCAGGCGTTCAAGGACAACGTCGTGGTCATGACCGACGAGTGCTTCTGCGAGTACACCGACCACGGCCATTGCGGCCCGCTGTGCGAGCAGGGCGGGCGGGTGGACGTGGACAACGACGCGACGCTGCCGCTCGTGGCCGCGCAGTGCGTCAGCCACGCCCGCGCCGGGGCGGACGTCGTCGCCCCGAGCGGGATGATGGACGGCATGGTCGCGGCAATCCGCCGCGGACTGGACGAGGCCGGCTTCCCGTGGGTGCCGATCTTGTCCTATGCCGCCAAGTACGCGTCGGCGTTCTACGGCCCGTTCCGGGACGCCGCCGAGTCCCCGCCCCAGTTCGGCGACCGGACCGGCTACCAGATGGACCCCGCCAACGGCGACGAGGCGCTGCGGGAAGTGGCCCTCGACTTGGCCGAGGGGGCCGACGTGGTCATGGTGAAGCCGGCGCTGCCCTACTTGGACATCGTCCGGCGGGTGAAGGACCGGTTCGGCGTGCCGGTGGCCGCGTACAACGTGAGCGGCGAGTACGCGATGGTGAAGGCTGCCGCCCGGAACGGGTGGGTGGACGAGCGGCGGGTGACGCTGGAGGTCCTGACCAGCATCCGCCGCGCCGGCGCGGACATGATCCTGACCTACCACGCCCGGGAGGCGGCGCGGTGGCTCCAGTGACCGGGGGGCGCGATGCTCGTCGGTAAGGAACTCGGCCCGTTCCGGATCGAGAAGGAGCTGGGCAGCGGGGCGATGGGGTCGGTGTACCGGGCGACCCGCCGGGACACCGGCCAGCGCGTCGCCATCAAGGTCATCGCGCTGGGCCTGCTCGGCAACGAGACGGCCGTCAAGCGGTTCGAGCGCGAGGGCGACATCCTCAAGCAGCTCAAGCACCACAACATCGTCAAGTACATCGGCACCGGGACCTACAAGAAGACGCCGTTCTTCATCATGGAGTACGTCGAGGGCGAGTCCCTCGACCGCGTCCTGGCCCGCCGCGACCGGTTCCCGTGGGACGAAGTCGTGGTCCTCGGCCGGCAGCTGTGCGCCGCCCTGCAACACGCCCACGAGAAGGGCATCATCCACCGCGACCTGAAGCCGTCCAACCTCATGATCCTCAAGGACGGGACGCTGAAGCTGACCGACTTCGGCATCGCCAAGGACACCGACGTCACCGCCCTGACGGGGGCGAATTGTACCGTCGGCACGGCCGCGTACATGTCCCCGGAGCAGTGCCGGGGCGAGAAGACGCTGTCGGCCAAGAGTGACCTGTACTCGATGGGCGTGGTGTTCTACGAGCTGCTGACCGGCCGCAAGCCGTTCCAGGCCGAGTCGCCGATCGAGATGTTCCAGGCCCACGTCTCGGGCTCCTTCGAACGGCCCAGCCGGTTCGTCATGGACATCCCCGTCTGGCTGGACACGCTCGTCTGCCAGCTGCTGGAGAAGAAGCCGGACCACCGCCCGTACGACGCGGCGATGGTGGCGAAGGTGCTGGAGGAGGTCGAACAGAAGGTGGCCGACCTGCGGAGCGCGGGCGTGGACGTGGCGACCGCCCGCGTGCAGGACCGGGGGGTGAAGCGGCCGACGGACGAGACGGACCGCGAGGCGGCGCGCACCCT
>DASXAN010000132.1:0-4015 GCA_036406755.1 Gemmataceae bacterium | reverse complement strand
TATCCGAACCGCCCGGTGATATAGTCCTCGGTCTGCTTGTTCTTCGGGCGGGTGAACATCTGGTTCGTCGGGCCGGTTTCGATCAGCCGGCCGTGGTAGAAGAACGCCGTCAGGTCCGACACCCGGGCCGCCTGCTGCATGTTGTGCGTGACGATGACGATCGTGTAGTTCCGCTTGAGCTCGAAGATCAGGTCTTCGATCCGCTGGGTGGACTGCGGGTCCAAAGCGCTGGCCGGCTCGTCCATGAGCAGCACCTCGGGGTCGGTGGCCAGGGCCCGGGCGATGCACAGCCGCTGCTGCTGGCCGCCGGACAGGTCCAGGGCTGGGCTGTGCAGCCGGTCCTTGACCTCGTCCCACAGGGCGGCCCGCTTCAAGCAGTCCTCGACCGTGGCCTCCAGCCGGGCCGGGTCCCGCGCGCCGGCCACCCGCGGGCCGTAGGCGACGTTCTCGAACACCGTCTTCGGAAACGGGTTGGACTTCTGGAACACCATCCCGACCCGCCGCCGCAGCGCCACCAGGTTCACGTCCCGGCCGTAAACGTCCTGGCCGTCGAGCAGGACGGTGCCGGTCACCCGGCTGCCCTCGATCAGGTCGTTCATGCGGTTGAGGACGCGCAGGAACGTGGACTTGCCGCAGCCGGACGGGCCGATGAACGCCGTCACCGACCGGGCCGGGATCGTCAGCGAAATGTCGAACAAGGCCTGGGTCTGGCCATACCAGAATGACAGGCCGCGGACGTCGAACTTGACGGCCGACCGGCTCAGGTCCGCCGACGACCGGCCGACGCTGCTCCGCTCCGAGATGATGGCCGAGTACGAGAGGGTGGACACGGGCACCTCGCGGCCGGGCCGGGTCGTCGGGACGCCAGAGATGTTGTACTCGGGGCGTGTGTAGGTTTGATGAAGGGGGTGTGAATGGAGGACATTAAGACCCACCCGGCACTGCGGGTGGGCTTGCGGGTAGCCTGACGGTGAACGTGGTGCCGCGGCCCATGGCGCTGCGCACGCCGACCTCGCCGCCCATTGCCTGGACCAGGTGCTTCACGATCGACAGGCCTAGCCCGGTGCCGCCCAGCTCGCGGGCGCGGGCCCGGTCCACTCGGTAAAACCGCTCGAACACCCGCGACTGGTCCCGCTCCGGGATGCCGATGCCGGTATCCTCGATTTCCACGACCGACCGCCCGTCGGCGGCCCGCCAGCGGACCGCGACACGGCCGCCGGCCTGGGTATACTTGATGGCGTTGTCCACGAGGTTGTCGAGGATCGTGTCCACGGCCTCCTCGTCCGCCCAGGCGGTGACGGACGGGCCGGCCGGCGCGGCCACCTCCAGCCGCAAGCCGTTCGCCTCAGCCCGCGGTCGGTGCCGGTCGAGGCAGTCGCGGACGGCCGACTCCAGCGGCACGGCCTGACAGTCCAGCGCCTCCGCCCCCGACTCAATCCGCGCCAGGTTGATCAGGTCCAAGATCAGGGCGTGCAGCCGGTCGGCCTGCTCGTCGATCTGCCGGAGGAAGCCGCCGCGGGCTTCGATGTCGGCGGCGGCCCCGTCGATCAGCGTCTCGGCGCACACTTTGATGACGGCCAAGGGCGTCTTCAGCTCGTGGCTGACGTTGGCTACGAATTCCTGCCGCACCCGTTCCAACCGCCGTAAGTCGGTGGTGTCGTGCAGGACCACGACGGCCCCGGTGTCCGGGCCGGTCAGCCGGGCGGCGTACAGGGCGAGGTGGCGGACGGCCGGCCCGGTCCAGTCCAGCTCCTCGCGGATCGGCTCCGGCCCGGCGAGGGCGGCGCGGACAACCCCTTGCAGCCGGCGGTGGCGGACGACCTCCCAGAATTTCCGCCCGGACGCCGCTGCGGAGTCGAACCCGAGCAGCTCGCCCGCCCGGTCGTTGGCGAACAGGATCACCTGCCGGGCATCTAATGACAAGACGCCTTCGACCATGCCGCCGAGGACGGCCCGCAGCTGCCGCCGCTCGGCCTCCAGGCCGTCGATCCGGCCGGCGAGCGTCTCGGCGGCGGCGTTGACGGCCCGGGCCAGGTCGGTCAGGGCAGGGCTGCCGCCGGCGTAGAGCTTGTGGCCGAACTTGCCCGCCGCCAGCCGCCGGAGCGCCTCGGTGGCGTGGCCGAGCACTCGCTCCCGCCGCCGGCGGAAGTCGTCGAACAACAGCACGGCGACCCCGCCGGCCGAGGCAGCGACCGCCCACACGGCCCACGCCGGCGCGTCCGGGAGCAGCACGGCCCCGACGAGACCGGCGGCCAACAGCACCAGCAGGCCGTAGCCGAGGTACTGGCGGAGGAGCGCCATTCGGTCATGATACCTTAATCCGCCCGCGTCGCGCTCACCACCCGCGTGCCGGTCACGAGCCGGATGCCGACGTTCAGCACCATGACCACGGCGAGCAGCACCAGCGCCGCCGCCCACGCCTGTTGCTCCCACTCCGGGTAGCCGCTGCGGGCGTAGTCGTAGATGTACTTCGGCAGGAACGGCGTCCGTTCGTCGATCGACCGCGGGAAGAAACTCGACCCGTAGGCCGTCAGCAGTAGCGGCGCCGTCTCCCCGGCGATGCGGGCGATAGCCAGGAACACGCCGGTGATGACCGCCGGCAGGGCCGCCGGCAGCGTGACGCGGACGATCGTCTGCCAGTGGTTGGCCCCGAGGGCGTAGCTAGCGTTGCGGAGCGATTGCGGAACCAGCCGCAGCGCCTCCTCCGTCGTTCGGACCACGATCGGCACCATGATGACGCCGAGGGCGAACGCCCCGGCCCAGGCGGAGAAGTTCCGCGACCCGACCCAGAGGGCGTAGGCGTAGATACCGACGATGATCGACGGCACCCCGGCGAGCACCTCGCCGACGAACCGGACGGCCGGGACCGACTTCGCCGTGCGGTACTCGGCCAGGAACACGGCGGCCAGGATGCCGACCGGCACGGCGCAGACGGTCGCCAAGCCGACGATCAGGCCGCTGCCGACGAGGGCGTGAGCCAGCCCGCCGCCTTCGCCCGGCGGCTCCGGGAGCTTCGTGAAGAAGTCCCACGACAGGCCCGGCACGCCGCGGAGGACGATCATTCCCAGGATGAGGAACAGCGGCGTCAGGGTCACGACGAGGCAACCGGCCAGGACGCCGGTCATCAGGCGGTTGGTGCGGCGCGCCCGCGGGTTGTCCGGCAAGCGAGGCGGTTGCGGCTGGGAAGCCGTAGGGTGGGTCGAGGGAGCGGAGCGACCGAGGCCCACCGCTCCGTTCGTCGGTGGGCCTCGCCGCTTCGCGGCTCGACCCACCCTACCCACTCGGAAGATGAGCACCCGCGCCAGGACGTTGACCACGACGGTCACCAACAGCAACAGCAGCCCCAGCCCGACCAGCCCCGAGCGCTGTAACTCGGTCGTCGCCTCGTTCAGCTGGTTGGCGATGACGCTGGCGATCGAGTCGCCGACGCCGGTGATCGGAGACTCGATCGCCAGCGCCTTGTTGCCGATGATCATGGTCACGGCCATCGTCTCGCCGAGCGCGCGGCCCAGCGCCAGGAAGCAGGCGGCGACGATGCCGGGGCGGGCGTACGGCAGAACGGCCGTGCGGATCGTCTGCCACCGCGTCGCCCCCAGGGCCAGCGCCCCCTCCCGCTGCGACCGCGGCACGGCACGGCAGACGTCGTAGCTGACGGCCGTGATGTACGGGATGACCATGACGGCCAGAACCAACCCGGCCGGCAGGATGCCCGGCCCGCCGACGAGCGGGGCGAACACCTGCAACCCCCACAGGCCGTAGACGACGCTCGGGATGGCGGCCAGCAGCTCAACCAGGAACGCTCCCGTCTTTCGCGCCCAGTCGGGGGCGATCTCGGCCAGGAACGCGGCGGTGCCCACGCCCAGCGGCACGGCGAGCAGCATGGCAATGGCCGAGGTTGCCAGGGTGCCGTAGATGAGGGCCAGTCCGCCGTAGCTGGGGCGGGCACCGCCCGGATTCCACGGCACGACCCGTAGGAATTCCAGGCCGACGGCGCGGAAGAACGGCCAGGACTCGA
>DASXAN010000131.1:0-10649 GCA_036406755.1 Gemmataceae bacterium | reverse complement strand
GGCACTTCGGCGTCGAAGAGGGGGTGTTCGTCAACATCGACCAGGCCACCGGCCACGTCACCGCCCGGTACAAGGAGGAGGAACTCGACCCCGAGACCCTCGGCCGGATCGCCGCCCAGTCGGCCAAGCAGGTCATGATCCAGAAGATCCGCGAGGCCGAGTGCAACAGCGTCTTCGACCGCTACGAGCGGCTCAAGGGCGAACTTGTCCGCGGCACCGTGCAGCGGGTTGACGCCGGCACCGCCATCGTCACCGTGGACCGCAACGAGTCGATCCTGCCCCGCAGCGAGCAGATCCCCGGCGAGACGGTCCACCCCGGCGACACGGTCAAGGCGGTCGTGCTGGAGGTCCGCAAGGCCGGCCAGCGGGTCAAGGTCGTCCTCAGCCGCAACCACCCGGACTTCGTGCGGTGCCTGTTCGAGCAGGAAATCCCCGAGATCGCCGACCACACGATCGAAATCAAGGCGATCGCCCGGGAGGCGGGGTATCGGACGAAGATCGCCGTCACGTCGATCGACCTGAAGGTGGACGCGGTCGGGGCGTGCGTCGGCGTCCGCGGCAGCCGCATCAAGAACATCATCGACGAGCTCAACGGCGAGCGGATCGACATCGTCCGGTGGAACGACTCGCTGCAGATCATGATCCCCAACGCCCTCCAGCCGGCCCAGATCGAGGAAGTGTTCCTGTACAGCCGCCTGGGCCGGGCGATCGTGCTGGTGCAGGAAGATCAACTCTCGCTGGCCATCGGCCGGCGGGGGCAGAACGTCCGGCTGGCGTCGAAGCTCGTCGGCTGGGACATCGAGATCATGACCCACGACGAGTACAACGACGGCATCGACCGGGCGGAGCGGTGGTTCAACGCCCTGCCGGGCATCCAGCCGGAAATGGTCGAAACCCTGATCGTCGAGGGGTTCTTGTCGTACACCGACCTGACGTTCCTCGACGCGGCCGGCCTGGCGGAGCTGATCGGCGTGACGGAGGAGGCGGCCGACGAGATGATCGCCTGCGCCGAGGACTGGGCGGAGGAGGCCGAGGAGCAGGCCCGGCAGGAGGAGGAGGAGGCCCAGCGGGCGCGGGAGGCGGAGAAGGCCCGCATCCTGGGCGAGGCGGCGGCCGCCACCGGCCCGGCGGAGGTCAAGCCGACCATCGAGAGCGTCTTCGGCCCGGAGGAGCCGCAGCAGGCCCCGGGCGAGGCCCCGCTCACCGCCGCCCAGGTGTTCGGCGACGCCCCGACGGCACCCGCCGTACCGGCCGGCGAACCCGAACGGCCCGCGGAGTAATCCAAATGGGTACGGAGGCTTACACCGAGACGGGGGTGAGGGGTATGAATGAATAGCGTTCACTAGAACACCACCCCTCACCCCCCCGAAACAACTCTCCCTGGCGGGGAGAGGAGCGATTACCCGACCGGTATATCCGGCCGGGTCAGTCTCTCTTTTCAACTTTCGCGGGTCGGTTAGAATGGACCTTATCGGCCCATTCAGGCGGCGCGCGGCCCCCGGCGACGGGGGGTGTGGTGGGGCGAATCGACCCCGAGGAGTGGTGCGGCTTGGCACAAGATAAAGGGATGCGTGTCTACCAGCTGGCGAAGACGCTCAACGTCGAGAGCAAAGAGCTGCTCGACTACTGCAAGGAGCTGGGGTACGACATCAAGAACCAGTTGAGCAACCTGGCGGCCGACCAGTGCGACGCCCTGATGAAGCGGGCCAAGCAGGGGCCGCAGGGCGGGGTCGCCGTGGCCGCCCCGCCGCCCGTCCTTCACGGCAAGCTGGACACCCGCGTCCGCACCCTGACGCCGAGCCGTTCCGGCCTCCGCCCGGTTCCCGCGCCGGAGCCGATCCCCGAGCCGGCTCCCGCCCCCGAAGCCGCCGCCCCGCCCGCGCCACCGGAGGCCACGCCCCCGGCCCCCGCCGCGCCGCCGCCCGTGACCCCGACCCGGCCGACGCCGGTGCCGGTCATCCCCGCCGCCCAGGGCAAGCCCCCCGTCCTGACGCCACAGGCGCCCCGGCCGCCGGTCGTGACCCCGGCCCAGCCGCCGGCCGCCCGGCCGCCGGTCAGTCCGCCGACGCCGGCCGCGTCGGCCACCACCCCGCCGCCCCGGCCGACCGGACCGACCCCGCCGCCGGTCGCCCCGACCCGGCCGTCGGCCCACGGCCCGCTCCGCAACCTCGGCGGCGGGTCGCGGCCCGGTGACGGCCCCGGCGGAAGCTCGCCGCCGCCGACCCGACGGCCGCCGCTGATCGGCCGCAGCCCCCGGTCGCCCGGCTACGGCATCGTCTCCCGCGCCCCGACGGCCACGCCGCCGCCGAGCCTGCGTAACCAGCAGGCGCCCAAGCCGGCCGCCCCGAAGGGGCCGCAGAAGCTGGCCAACATCCCGCAGCACCTGCTCGAGCGCGGCGGACCGATCACCGTCAAGGACGTGATGGACGCCCACAAGGCCCCGCCCGGCGGGGCCGCCGTCACCCCCCCGTCCGACGCCGAGGACGAGGGCGAGGGGGACAAGGGCAAGGGCAAGGCCCGCCCCGGCGGGGTCGCCGGCCGGGACGTCCGCCGGGCCGGCCGCGACCTGCGGGCCAAGGAGCGGAAGGCGGTCGGCGTCCAGGTCCAGGGCGGCCGGGTGATGGTCGTCGAGGACGAGCGGGAGAGCCGGCTCCGCCGCGGCGGCAAGATCCGGCCGAAGATCAAGCGGCCCGGCACCATCGAGCGGAAGGGCAAGGTGCCGGTCACCACGCCGATCACCGTCCGGGGGCTGTCCGAGGCGATCGGCCTGGCCGCCGGCAAGGTGCTCCAGAAGCTCATGGGCCTGGGGGTGATGGCCACCATCAACTCGGTCCTCGAGGCCGACACGGCCGAGCTGATCGCCACCGACGCCGGGGTGGAGCTCGACATCCGCAAGCCGCAGGACGCCGAGGAGCGGCTGGCCGAGTCGCTCAAGACGCCGGACGACCCGGCCGCCCTGCAGCCGCGGGCCCCGGTCGTGACGATCATGGGCCACGTCGACCACGGCAAGACGTCGCTGTTGGACAAGATCCGCCACTCCAACGTCGTGGACACCGAGGCCGGCGGCATCACCCAGGTGATCCGGGCCTGGCGGGTGGAGTATAACGGCAAGCCGATCACGTTCCTGGACACGCCCGGCCACGAGGCGTTCACCAAGATGCGGGCCCGCGGGGCCCACGTGACCGACATCGCCGTGATCGTCGTCGCCGCCACCGACGGCGTCATGCCGCAGACGGAGGAGGCGATCAACCACGCCAAGGCGGCCGGGGTGTCGATCATCGTCGCCATCAACAAGATCGACATGCCCAACGCCAACGTCGCCAAGACGCGGCAGCAGCTGTACGGCCTGGGCGTGCTGCCCGACAACATGGGCGGCGACGTGCCGTTCGTCGAGACCAGCGCCGCGACCGGGCAGGGGATCAACGACCTGCTCGAGGCGATCCTGCTGGTGGCCGAACTGAAGGAGCTGAAGGCCAACCCGGACAAGCCGGCCCGCGGCACCTGCCTGGAGGCCCACCTCCGCGGGGACGAGGGGGTGTTCGCCACCCTGCTCATCCGCGAGGGGACGCTGCACAAGGGCGACATCGTCCTGTGCGGGGCCAGCTACGGCCGGGTGCGGCAGATGTACAACGACCTGGGCCGGTCGGTCGCCGACGCCGGGCCGAGCATCCCGGTGCGGATCACCGGGCTGGACGAGGTGCCGGAGGCGGACGACCCGTTCCAGGTGGTCGCCGACCTGAGCCAGGCCCGCGAGATCGCCGAGAAGCGGCGGGCCAAGCGGCACGAGGCGGCCCAGGCCCCGCTGAGCGTCCGCACCCTGGAGAGCCTCGGCGGCATCCAGGTGACGGAGCTGAAGGTGATCCTGAAGGCCGACTTCCGCGGGTCGATCGAGGCCATCCGCAAGGAGCTGGAGAAGCTCCAGCACGAGGAGGTCCGGGCCCGCCTGCTGCACACCGGGATCGGGGCGATCACGGTCAGCGACGTGCAGCTGGCCCTGACCAGCCCGCAGGACACGCTCGTCGTCGGGTTCAACACGACGCCGGACGACGACGCCCTCAGGCTGGCCGACGAGCGGGGCGTCACGATTCGCGAGTACAACATCATCTACAACCTGACGGCCGACATCAAGGCGGCCCTGGAGGGCAAGCTCAAGCCGCGCGAGGAGGTCATCCACCTCGGCCGGGCGATCGTGCGGCAGGTGTTCAAGATCAGCCGGGTCGGCACGGTGGCCGGGTGCTACGTCACCCAGGGGACGATCGAGCGGGCGGCGAAGGTGCGGGTGATCCGCGGCGGCGTGGTGGTGTACCCGCCGGCGGAGCGGACGGCCAGCCTGGAGTCGCTGAAGCGGCACAAGGACGACGCCCGCGAGGTCAAGGCCGGGATGGAGTGCGGCATCAAGATCGCCGGGTACGACGACGTCAAGGTGGACGACGTGATCGAGGCGTACCGGGTCGAGCAGGTGCAGCGGACGCTGTGACGGTTCGCCGCTTGCGGCTATGCGGGGCGGGCGCCCGCCCCGCATAGCCGCAAGCGGCGAAACCGGGGATTGCCATGAAGCGCCACCGCCTGGAACGGGTCGCCGAGGTCGTCCGTGAGGTCGCCGCCAGCACGATCCTGTTCGACCTGCGCGACCCGCGGGTGAAGATGGTGACCGTCACCCGGGCCGAGGTGTCGGCCGACTTGCAGCACGCGAAGGTCTACGTGTCGGTCATGGGGTCGGAGCGGCAGCAGCAGCTGGCCCTGCACGGGCTGCAGCACGCGGCCGGGTTCGTCCAGGCGAAACTGGCCGACCGCCTCCAGACGCGGTTCACCCCGGTCCTGACGTTCGTCCTGGACAAGGGGGTGAAAAACGCCCTGGAGGTGTCCCGCCTGATCCGCGAGGCCCGCGCCGAGGGCGGGCCCGCACCGACCGACCAGCCCGGCGGGCCGGACGGCCCGCCCGAGGACGAGGGTTCCGCTGACGGACCGGCGGCCGGTCCGGCTCCCTGAGCCGGCCGCGCCAAACTTCGCAAAGGGGTGACAGGACCATGCCCGTGACGATGAACAAGCAGCGGGTGCTCGCCGCGCTCTTCACCACCCTCAAGAAGCACTACGGCGACCCGGGCGCCCCGCCCGACCGGCCGGTGCTGGAGCAGATGGTGTACGCCGTCCTCCGCGAGGGCTCGACCCGCAAGGACGCGGACAAGGCGTTCGACCGGCTGCAAAAGCACTTCTTCGACTGGAACGAGGTCCGCGTCTCGTCCCCGCACGAGGTCGAGGAGGCCCTGGCCGGGTTGCCGGACGCGGCGGCCAAGGCGCAGCGGGTCGTCGGCCTGCTCCAGGAGGTGTTCGAGAGCACCTTCACCTTCGACCTGGAGGCGCTGAACAAGAAGGGGCTCAAGCAAGCGGCCAAGCAGATCGGCCGCTACCAGGCGGCCGACGACTACACCGTCGCCTGGGTGACGCAGCAGTCGCTGGGCGGGCACGCCATCCCGGTGGACGCCCCGACCCTGCGGACGGTCATCCGCCTGGGCCTGACCGAGGGCGAGTCGAGCGTCGAGGCCGTCCGGGCCAGCCTGGAGCACCAGGTCCCCAAGGCGAAAGGGCCGGCGTTCGTCGAGTACGTGTCGCTGCTGGCGAAGGACTACTGCTGGGAGGAGGAGCCGAACTGCTCGGCCTGCCCGATGAAGGGCGAGTGCCTGACCGGCACGACGGACGAGCGGTGCCAGGGCGGCGGCAGCCGGCGGCCGAAGCCGCGGTGACGTTGAGCGGGGAGCCGGAGGCGACCGCGCGATCGCCTCCGGCTCCCCGCTGAACTCGACACGCAGGAGGTGTGACCATGACGGCCGCCCTCGCACTCCTGATCCTCGCCGCCGGCCAGGACCGGCCCGAAGTCGCCCCGCCCGACCCCGATGCCTCCCGCCAGCTCGTCCGCGACGCCCTGACCGCCTACGGCCTCGGCGTCCTCCGCCAGCGGCAGGACCGGCTCGTCGAGGCCGTCCGCAGCCTGGAGGAAGCGGTCCGCCTCGACCCGGAGGCCGTCCCGCCGCGGCAGCTGCTCATCCCCCTTTACACCGCCCTCGGCCGGCCGTCCGACGCCGCCCGCGCCGCCGCCGCGGTCGTCATCATGGACCCGTCCCAGGCCGACACCTGGCGGACCCTCGCCCGGCTGCTGCACGAGATGAAGCGGACCGGCGACGCGGTCAGCGTCCTGAACCGCTGCGTCGCCGCCCCCGCACTGGCCGACCGCCCGGCCGACCGGATCGCCGCCTACCACGACCTCGCCCGGCTGCACGCCGCCCTCGGCACCCACCCGCAGGCGGCCGACGCCTGTCGCAAGGCCCTCGACCTGATCGCCGCGAACCGCACGGCGCTGCTGGCGAAAGTCGCCGCGCCGGCCGCCCTGGACCTGGAGCGGGCGGAGCTGTCCGAGATGCTCGCCGCCGCCAGCCTGGCCGTCCGCCGGTACGGCGACGCCCGGGACGCCGCCCTGGAGGCGCGGGACGGCTACCGCACGGCGAAGGAGATCGACCGGGCCACGGCGGTCACGCCGAAACTGGCGGCCGCCTACGCCGGGCTGGGCCAGACGGCCAAGGCCCACGCCCTGCTCGACGAGTACCTCGCCGGCCGGCCGCGGGACGTGGAGGCGTTCGCGCTGAAGGTCCGGCTGCTGCGGGAGGCCGGCGAGGCCGGGGAGGCGCTGGCCTTTCTGGGCAAGGCGGCGAACGACGACCCGGACTTTGTCGCCCTGCGCGTGCTGCTCGGCGACGAGTGCCGCCGGCTGGGAGACCCGCGGCGGGCCGAGCGGGCGTACCGCGACGCGATCGACCGCGCGGCCGACGTGACGGCGTACCGCGGCCTGTTCGCCGTCTTGTCTGGCCCGGGCGGCAACCCGGCCGCGATGTTGGACCTGATCGACACCAAGGTCCGCGAGGCCCGGCCGGAGAAGGACAACAACCCCGCGCCCGAGGACGACGCGGCCCGGCAGCGGCGCGAAGCGGCCGCCGAGCACGTCCGGGCCATCACGGCGGCGCTGCGGCAGGAGCCGGCCGCCGCGGGACTGGTGCTGACGGCGGCGGCCGGCGAGGTCGGCCGCGGCCGGCGGCGGTTCGTGGCCGACCGCCGGGCGTACACGACCTGGGTCCTGTTGGCCGGCGTGGCCGAGCACGCCGGCCAGCTCGGCACGGCCGAGGAACTGCTGCGGCAGGCGCTCGCCGACGCCGGCCGGTTCCCCGACGCCGGCGTGTACGGGGCGCTCATCCGAGTGCTGAGGGCTACGCGGCAGCGGCAGGCCCTCGTGGACCTCTGCGGCGACGCGCTCAAGCGCGACGCGGCCAAGCCCCGGCCGGAACTGTCGCACGGGTTCTTCCACTTCCACATGGCGCGGGCGCTGGTCGAGCTCGGCAAGACCGAGGACGCGCTGAAGCACGCCGAGGAAGCGGTCAAGCTGGCCGGGACCGACCCGATCAGCACCGCCTGTACCACGAAGGTCTACGTGCTGACGTACGCGGAGCGGTTCGGCGAGGCCGAGGCCGAGTGTCAGAACTTGCTCCGGTCGGCGAAGGCCCCCGGCGAGGTCCGGCAGGTGCGGCTGGCGCGGGCGCACGTCTACTCGACCGCCCGACAATTCGAGAAGTCCGAGGAGCAGCAGCGACTGGTGCTTGAACTCGACCCGGCCGACGCCGTCGTTCATAATAGTCTCGGGTACGAGCTGGCCGACCGCGGCCGCGACCTGGACGAGGCCGAGCGACTCATCCGCCGGGCGTTGGAACTGGACCGGGCGCGGAAAAGCGATAGCCTGGAGGACGAGGGCGACAACCCCGCCTACCTCGACAGCCTCGGCTGGGTGCTGTTCCGCCGCGGCCGATTCGCCGAGGCCAAGGCCCTGATCGAGCAGGCGGCCGGATCGTCCGGCGTGGCGGCCGACCCGGTCGTGTGGGACCACCTGGGCGACGTGTGCGCCCGGCTGGAGCAACCGGCCGAAGCCGCCGCTGCCTGGGCGAAGGCGCGGGACCTGTACCGGACGGAGCGGCAGTCGGTCAACGACCCCCGCGGGGCCGAGGTCGAGCGGAAACTGAAGCGGTTACAAAAGTAGGGTGGGTCGAGCGAGCGGAGCGAGCGAGGCCCACCGCCGAAGAGACCGTGTAGCGGGGAGCCGAAGGCGACCGCGCGGGCGCCGGCGGGCCTCGGTCGCTCCGCTCCCTCGACCCACCCTACAAAGAGCCATTGGGAGGCCAGCCATGTCCGGCCATTCGCACTGGGCCACGATCAAGCACAAGAAGGGGGCCATCGACGCCCGCCGCGGCAAGCTGTGGAGCAAGCTCAGCCGGGCCATCATCATCGCCGCCAAGCACGGCGGCGGCGACCCGAGCATGAACCTGAAGCTCCGCTACGCCATCGACAAGGCCCGCGAAGTGTCGATGCCCAAGGACAACATCGAGCGGGCCATCAAGCGGGGCACCGGCGAGACCGAGGGCGCCATCTTCGAGGAGCTGACCTACGAGGGCTACGGCCCCGGCGGCGTCGCCATCCTCGTGGACGTGCTCACCGACAACCGCAACCGCACCATGGGCGAGGTCCGCAAGATCTTCGAGCGGGGCGGCGGCAAGATGGGCTCGGCCGGCAACGTCGCGTTCCTGTTCGAGCGGAAAGGGATGATCCTGGTCGACGGCGGCGGCAAGGACGAGGACACGATGATGGGCATCGTCCTCGATGCCGGGGCCGAAGACCTGAAGTCCAGCGGCGGCCAGTACGAGATCACGACCGATCCGGGCTCGTTCGCCGCCGTCCGCACCGCCCTGGAAAAGGCCGGGGTGAAGATCGAGACCGCCGAGGTCGCCCAGGTGCCGAAGGCCCCGCAGGACGTGGACGAGGAGACGGGCAAGAAGATCAGCAAGCTGATGGAAGCCCTCGACGACCACGACGACGTGCAGAACGTGTACACGACCGCCAACCTGACGGCGGCGATGATGGAAGCCTGACCCGCTGCGCGGGTAATGACGAATGACGAAATACCCAATGACGAATTGCTCGTTCGTCATTGGGTATTTCGTCATTCGTCATTTCTAGCCTCCTTGCTCCCCCCGCCCGCAATGCCGTACACTGGGGTAGTCGCCCGCACCGGGGGTCTGCCATGCGTCCGCCCTGCGCCGCGCTGCTCCTCATTGTTGTTGCCGCCGCCCGGCTGCCGGCCCAACCGCCGCCGGAGCCGCCCACGCCGGCCCTGCCCGTCCCCACCCGCGCCCTCGTCGCCGCCCTGATCGAGTCGCTGTCCGACGTCGACGCCGAGGTGCGGATCAACGCCGCCGTCGCCCTGGCCAACGTCGGGGCCGACGCCGTCGAGCCGCTGACCGCCGCCCTTCGGGACAAGAACAGTGACGCCCGTGCCGCCGCCGCCTACGCGCTGGGCCAGCTCGGCGGCCCCGCCGCCCCGGCGACCGAGCCGCTGATGCGGGCGCTCAAAGACGAGGTGCCGGAGGTCCGCCGGCAGGCCGCCCAGGCGCTGGCCCGGATCGTCGCCGGCACCCGGCCGCAGTCCGGCGAGCCGCGGCCGCTGGCCCCGCCGGTGCCGCTCGACGCCCCGCCGCCCGCGTTCCCGCCAAACAAGTAAGCAGCAGGCAGCAGGCAGTACGGAGCAGAGTCCGATGACCCGTTTCTTCGTGCTGCCTGCTGCCTGCTGCCTGCTGCCCGCTCTTGTGTTTGCCCAGGACGACCGGCCGTCGCACGTCCCGATCCCCCGGGCGACCGACGCCGACCCGGCCCGGCTGTTCCGCGAACGCATCGAGCAGTCTCAGACGCGGGCCGACCTGGGCAGCCTGATGAAGCAGTTCGGGGCCGGCGGGCCGTTCGGTAACCCGGAGCAGATTCAGAAGCTGCTGGAGAGCAACCCGCAGCTGCGGGACGCGGCCCGGAAAATGGCCGAGGAGCTGGCTAACGGCGACCCGCAGACGCGGGAACGGCTCCGCGGTCTGATCGGCTCCGTCCTCCAGAGTAACCCCGAGCTGACCCGCCGCTACGGACTAACGCCGGAAGCCGTCGAGGACCGGTTGAAGTCTCTGGGCCGGCAGGGGCCGCCGGGTGAGTTGGTCGCGCCGCCGGGCCGGCCGAGTCGGCCGCGGGCTGAGCCACCCCCGCGGCCGGCGGACCGCCCGGCCGACGGCCCGCGGCCCGACCCGGCCGAGCAGGCCGCCCGCCGCGAGTGGGCCGAGCGGATCGCCGGGTGGGCCGAGCGGTTCCCCCGCGACCGGCTCGGCCCGCTCCGTGACTCCCCGGAGGTCAAGGACCTGTTCCGCCGGCTGTCCGAGTCGGCGGCCGACGCCCTGCGGGGCGGCGGCGGGCGGGACGGGCTGGACGCCCAGCTGGCCCGGTGGGAGGCGCGGTGGAACGCGGCCCGCGACTGGCTGCCGCAGGAGTTGCCGGCGGCGCTGCGGGGTATGAAGCTGCCGGACCTATCCAGGTTGCCGCACCCGAACCTGCACGTGCCGCACCTGGAGGTCAGCCCGCCGGCGATGCCGGCGGCCCCGCACTTCGGCGGGCCGGCGCTGGACCTGCCCACGGCGGCGAACGTGGCGCTGGTGCTGTTCGGCGCGGCGATCCTGGCCGCGGTCGCCTGGCGGCTGCGGTCCGGCGGACTATCGGCGGCGGGCGGAAGCCGCGGGCCGCTCGGCCCC
>DASXAN010000130.1:0-7696 GCA_036406755.1 Gemmataceae bacterium | reverse complement strand
CCGGCAGATCGTCGCCCGGGAACTGGTAGCTCTTGAGCAGCTCGCGCACTTCCAGCTCGACCAGGTCCAGCAGCTCGGGATCGTCCACCATGTCGACCTTGTTCATCGCGACTACGATGAAGGGCACGCCGACCTGGCGGGCGAGCAGGATGTGCTCGCGGGTCTGAGGCATGGGGCCGTCAGTAGCCGCCACCACCACGATGGCGCCGTCCATCTGGGCCGCGCCGGTGATCATGTTCTTGATGTAGTCGGCGTGGCCGGGGCAGTCGATGTGCGCGTAGTGCCGGTTGGGCGTCTCGTACTCGACGTGCGCGACCGCGATCGTGACGGTCTTGTTCTCGTCGCGGACGGTGCCGCCCTTGGCGATGTCCGCGTAGGTCTTGGCCTTGGAGCCGGGGAACTTGTGCGCTTGCCGGCCCATGATCGCCGCAGTCAGAGTGGTCTTGCCGTGGTCGATGTGACCGATCGTGCCCACGTTCAGGTGCGGCTTGGTCCTCTGAAAGACGTCCTTAGCCATCACTCCTCCAATAGGTGATCGTGCGTCGTGTTTAAGCCAACCCGGCGTCGCGAGCCAGGCCGAACACCCCGTGTCGCTCCCCGTTCGCGAAAGAGCTGCTACTGGGATTTGAACCCAGGACCTCTTCCTTACCAAGGAAGCGCTCTACCACTGAGCTATAGCAGCGGGGTCGGCCTGCCAGAGCGGGCGACGGGACTCGAACCCGCAACCATTAGCTTGGAAGGCTAATGCTCTACCAATTGAGCTACACCCGCACGCCCGCCCCGGCACCGTCATCATACGGACGCCGGCCGGCGGGGTCATCGCTCCGAGTGGGCAGGGAGGGATTCGAACCCCCGTAGGACGAAGTCCGCCAGATTTACAGTCTGGTGCAATTGACCGCTCTGCCACCTGCCCGTCGCGGCCCGGCGGGCGAGCCAAGCTCGCGGTGGGACTCGAACCCACAACCGCCGGTTTACAAAACCGGAGCTCTGCCAATTGAGCTACGCGAGCGCAACCGCCGGCCGGGACGGTCACTATAGACCCCGCCCGCGGCCGGGGCAACCTCTCTTGCGCAGCCCCGCACCCTCCCGGGGCCGGCGGCCGGTGCCGTTGTCTTACTTGGTGCCCGCCGGGATGGACAGCCCCCCTGCCCCGCGGGTTCGACATTATATGCCGGCCGCTATTTGCCGGGAACGGGGGCCGCCTCGCCGACCGGCGGCTTCGGCGTCGCGTCGAGTTGCTGCCTCGTCAGCGGCGCGTCCGGGTAGATGAGCACGACGGGCGGAAACGGCTCGTACCCCGGCGACCGCGGCACGGCGGCCACCCGGTACGTCCCGCCCTCGCCGGTCACCAGCGGCATGATGTACCGGCCCGGCCCCTGCCAGCCGCGGGCGAATGGCAGGTTCGTGACGGTCAGATCCTGCCCGGCGAGGTCCTTACGCCCAGGCGGCCAGTGGACCTCGACGATGTGGACCTTCCCTTCCGGCCGGCCCTGATCGTCGGCGGCCACGTCAGCGATCACGTCGAGCGTGCTGACGAGCAGTTGGGCGTGAGAGACGACCGGGAACCGGCCGAACGCCAGCGCCTGGTAGGCGAGGTACGCGACCCAGGCAGCCAGGGCGAGGACCGCGAGGATGAGCCGTGCCTTGGCAAATCGCATCCCCATCCTCCGGGGCGTGTCAGTCGGCGGCTTCGGTGTTGATCGTGAAGTTGTTCAGCAACACGTCATCCAGGTCGAACAGGGCGTGGAAGTCCGACCGCTGGTCACTATCGGTCCGGCTGAGCAGGTTGGCGTCGATCAGGTTGAAGACGATCTCGCCGATGTCGTCGGTCCGGTCGATGCCCCACAGGCGGAAGACGACGCGGGCCATCCGGCCGAACTCGCGCCGGGCCAGGTCAGCGGCGCCCGCGCACAGCTCCCGGCCGGAGACGTGGTTCTCGGCCGGCGCGTCGGAACGGGTCGGCTCCGCCGCGCGGCCGACCATCTTCTGCGTGTGGGCGAGTGCCTCGAACAGGAACTCGTACGCCTCGTAGGCGTACCGCGGGTCCCGCCGGGCGACCTCCATCAGTCCGGGGTGGTACATCGCTTGTCCCAAAGCCCACCCGCCGCGGCGGGTGGGCTTCATAGCTTCGTCAGCACGTCATCCAGGGCGACGGGCAGGCGGCGGCCGTCCTCGAACTCGACCAGCAGCCGGCGGGCCAGGATTTCGTGGGCCAGCACCCGGCCCTGCCCCTTGCGCGTCACGACACGGGCACCGACCGCGGGCAGCTGCTGTTGGAACTCCTCGTACACGTCTTGCTCGAACCGCAGGCAGCACTTCAGCCGGCCGCACCGGCCGGAGATTTTCGTCGGGTCCAGCGTGGACTTCTGGAGCTTGGCCATCCGCATCGACACCGGCGGCATGACGGCCATGTGCGTGTTGCAGCAGACCGGCTTGCCGCAGTCGCCGTAGTCCGCCTTGAGCTTGGCCTCGTCCCGCACGCCGATCTGCCGCAACTCGATCCGCGTTTGCAGCTCCCGGGCCAGGTCCTTGACCAGCTCGCGGAAGTCCACCCGCTTCTCGGCCAGAAAGTAGAAGATGATCCGCTCCCCGCCGAACAGGTGCTCGACGTCCACCAGTTCCATCTGTAGCCGCCGCTGGCCGATCAGGCGGGCGGCCACGTCGTACTCGGTCCGCTGTTGTTCGCGGAGGCGTTCGACCCGCTGCCGGTCCTCGGCCGTCAGGGGCCGGAGGATTTGGCCCTTCGTCGGCTCGACGAGCAGGCCGACGGCCCGCGGGTCGGCCGGGCAGAGGACCTGCCCGACCTCGTGGCCGCGGTCGCTGCGGACGACCACGTCGCTGCCGCGGCCGAACAGGGCCCCGCCGGAGGTCGTGAACTCGCCCAGGTGGCGGGTGGCGCCGTGGCGGACGATGTAGGCGTGTGGGTGCGGGGCCGCGGCCGGCGGCGGTGGGGCTTCGGCGGTGGGCGAGCTCGGGTCCATGCGGCCCCCATTGTAAGCACCGGCCGCCGACTTGGAAGAGCGAACGACGCTCAGACGTGCAATTCCACGACGTCCTTGTCGTGCAGCACGTGCTCCCGGCCGACGGCCTGCCCGTCGAACACCCCGGTCCCCCAAATGCGTGCCGACCGCAGCTTGTCCGCGAAATCCCGGTGGACCAGGGCGGCGAAGTCCACCACCGTGCTCCCGACCGGGCAGGTAAACGGGGCGCTCTTGTCCGGCGGCTTGCCCGGCTGCTTCGAGTAGACGCGGATCACGTTCAGGAACCGGTACACCGACTCCCGCAGTTCCTCCAAACCCGTCCCGTGCTCCGCCGCGATGACGTGGATCGCGAACCGGGGGGCGAACATCTCGCGGACGATTTCCAGCCGGTCCGCGGCCCCGTCGGCGTCGCCCTTGTTCGCCGCCAGCAGCGTGCGGACGTGCTCTACGGTGAGGTCGTCGTGCTCCGCCGGCGGAGCGCCAACGAGTACCGTCTTGGTCGTCGCCAGCTTGTCCAGCACCGCCTCGGCGGCGAACGGCCCGTCGTCGTCGGCCAGGTCCACGACCAAGAGCGCCGCGTCGGCCGCCCGGACCATGCTCGACACCCACCCCTCCATGACGTCGGCGGTGATCGGCGGCAGGTCGATGAGCTGCACCCGCACGTCCTCCCAGTCCATCATCCCGGCCGTCGGCTGGTGCGTCGTGAACGGGTACGGGGCGACCTCGGGCGTGGCCCGCGTCAGGCGGGTGACCATCCGACTCTTACCGGCGTTGGGCGGGCCGACAAGTGCGACCTGTCCCGCCCCCTGCCGCGGAATCCTGTAGGAAATCCCGCCTTTCTTCTTGTGCCTCTCGGCCTCCACGTCCGCTGAGGTGTGCTTGATTTTGGTTTTCAGCTCGGCCTGGAGCTTTTCGCTTGCCTTGTGCTTGGGCAGCAGCGCGTACATCTTGCGCAGGCAGGCCAGTTTTTCTTCCGCGGTCGTGGCCTTCTTGTACTCGGCCTCGGCGTCCAGGTATTGCGGCGTCAGGTTGGCGGCCATCGTGGTTGGCCTTCGAGGAGAGGTGGTTCGACTTTAGCTATTCTGCGAAGCACGCCGGGTTTTCTCAAGTCGCCGGCCGGCGCGGCCGATATTCCCGGCATCACCGGAATCTGTCCGCAGTGCCGACGGTCCCGCGCCGTCGGGGAGGCGCACGCATGACCACCGGATGGCTGACCCTGCTGCTGTCGCTGGGCGTCGGGGGCAATCCGCCGGACGTGTTCACGATGCGAAACCACGCTCTCGAGATCCCCATCCGGATCAACGAGGCCAAGCGTGCGGAGATTCAGGAGCTGGAACTGCACATCTCCACCGATCAGGGGCGGACGTGGACACTCGTCGGGCGGGCCAAGCCGGACCAGCGGGCGTTCGCGTTCCAGGCCCGCGGCGACGGCTTGTACTGGTTCGGCGTCTGCGCCATCGACAAATCCGGGCACCGCGACCCTGAGGACATCGCCACCGCCCCGCCGGCACTGAAGGTGCTGATCGACACCAGCCACCCGCCGTTGCAGGTCGTCGGGGTGGATCGCGTCGGCGAGGAGGTGCAGGTGGCCTGGGAGTGCTCGGACAGCCAGGCCGACCCGGCGAGCCTGAAGCTGGAGTACCGGCCGGCCGGGGCGGAGCCGACCGCGGTCTGGACGCCGGTCCCGGTGACGCCGCAGATCAACGGCACATACCGCTTCCGGCCGACGCACGGCGGGGCGATCACGGTGCGGATGCAGATCACCGACAGCACCGGCTCGCCGGCCATTGTGGTCAAGGATGTGCCGGCGGCGGCGGCGATGGCGTTCGCGCCACCGCCGGCGGCGTCGGCTACGGACATTCGGCAAACGAACTCCGTCGCTCAGCCGCCGGCCCCGGCCCCGGTGACACCGCTGCCGCAGATGCCGGCCGCGGTAAACCCACAACCCGCCCCGGCGACGGAGGCCCCGCCGCCGGTGCCGGCCGCCCCGACGCCGCCGGCAACGCCGGTGAACGAAACGCCGGCCGGCCCGACGCCGCTGGCGCCACTGCGGTCGGCCGCCGACCCGGCCCCGCGGCCGGCCACGACGCCGACGCCCGACCTCGGCACGCCACCGGCTCCGCCGTCGCACGGCTCTCCGGCGGACATCCAGCACGTCCGCGACAAGCAGGTGGCGATCGATTTCGACGTGGACCGCAAAGGTCCGTCGGGGGTGAAAAAGATCGAGGTCTACGTGACCCAGGACGACGGGCAGACGTGGTTCCGGTACTCGGAATCGCTCAACGCCAACCCGCCGCTGCAGCTCGACCTGCCGGGCAAAGACGGCCTCTACGGGTTCAGCATGGTGCTGTACAGCGGCGTCGGCCAGACGGAGGGACCGCCGCGGCCCGGCGACGCCCCGCAGTTCCGGCTGCTCGTGGACCGGACGGCCCCGCAGGTCGTGCTCTACGAGCCGGTCCTCGACCCGGCCCAGCCGAACGCCCTGATCCTGCGGTACAAGGCGGCCGATGCCAACCTCGTGCCCGGGTCGGTGGCAGTGTACTGGAAGTCGCGGCCGGACCAGCCGTGGCAGCCGTTGGCAACCGGGGCCGTCCATGTGTCGGGCCAGTTCGCCGGGGTGCAGGAGTGCTCCTGGACGTTGCCCCCCGACGTGCCGAATAGCGTCTACCTGCGGGTGACGGCCCGCGACCAGGCCGGCAACGTCGGCGAGTTCGTCACCCGCGACCCGGTGACGGTGGACCTGAACAAGCCGGTCGCCCGGTTCAAGGGGGTGGTGGTGCAGACCGGCCTGCGACGGCCGTGACCGCCGGCAGCACCGTGCCCTAGAATGGTTCCGACGCCCGATCCGTAAGCTAGACTTCGGCAGACGATCGTCGGCCACGGTGCTGCATGGACAAAGCCACGGAAACCTGGATCACCGCACCCCGGCGGCCGGCGTCCCCCACCACCCGCGACGCCTGCCTGGTGCACATCTACCCGACCGGCCCGACGATGGGTGCCCGGTACGCCCTAACCAACCAGGCCGTGGTCGTCGGCCGCGGCGACGACTGCACCATCCAGATTCACGACCACTCGGTTTCCCGCCGCCACGCCCGGATCGAGCACGCCGCCGACGGGTTCCGCGTCCACGACCTCCAGAGCACCAACGGCTCGTTCGTCAACGACCGGCCGGTGGTCGAGGCCCTGCTCCACGACGGCGACTACCTGCGGGTCGGCAACTGCATCTTCCGCTTCCTGGCCGGCGGCAACGTCGAGTCGGAGTACCACGAGGAGATCTACCGGCTGACGATCATCGACGGGCTGACGCAGATCCACAACCAGCGGTATTTGATCGAGTTCCTCGACCGGGAGCTGGCTCGGTCGGCCCGGCACCAGCGGCCGCTGGCACTGATCCTGTTCGACATCGACTGGTTCAAGACGATCAACGACGAACTCGGCCACCTGGGGGGCGACTTCACCCTCCGCGAGCTGGCCGGGTGCGTGAAGAAGACGGTCCGCCGGGAGGACCTGTTCGCCCGGTACGGCGGGGAGGAGTTCGCCCTGGTGCTGGTGGAGACGTCGCAGGAGGGGGCGGCCGAGGTGGCCGAGCGGATCCGCCAATCGGTCGAGAAACACCCGTTCCGGTTCGAAGAGAAGCCGTTCTCGCTGACGATCAGCCTCGGGGTGGCGTTCACCCCCGGCGACGCGACGCTGACGGCCGCCGGCCTGCTGCGGCAGGCGGACGACAAGATGTACCAGGCGAAGCGGGCCGGCCGCAAGCGCGTGGTGTGTTAGAGCACCGGCGAGTACAGGCGGATGAAGTTTTCCGCCAACTTATTCGCCAGCGGCCGCTTGGCGAACACCTTCGGCTCCAACCGGATCGACTGAGCCAAGTCCCGCTCGAATTGCGCCTCCACCTCGGCCACCGCCCGCGGCGTATAGATCAGGCAGTTCACTTCAAAGTTCAACAGCAGGCTCCGGTTGTCCAGGTTCGCCGTCCCGACCGATGCCCACTCCCCGTCCGCCAGCCAGACCTTCGAGTGGATGAACCCGTTCGTGTACAGGTACACCTTCACCCCGGCGTCGAGCAGGTCCGACAGGTAGTACTGGCTGGCGTAGTGGACGGCCGTGTGGTCCGCCTGGTATGGCAGCAGCAGCCGCACGTCGATCCCGGTCCGGCCGGCCAGGCATAGCGCATCCCGAAGTCCCTGGTCGGGGACGTAATACGGCGTCGTGATCCAGAGCCGCTTGTGGGCCTTGAACGCGGCGGCGAAGTACAGCTCGCGGATGGCCTTCACCTCCTGGTCCGGGCCGGACTGGACCACCTGCACCCGGTCGTCGCCGGCCTCGGCGTCGGCTCGGAAGTACGCGCCGCCCTCGAGCGACTCACCCGCGGCGAAGTCCCAGTCCTCGATGAACGTCCGCTGGAGCGACTCTACGGCCGGTCCCTCGACCTTGAGGGTCGTGTCCCGCCAGTGGCCGAGCCGCTTGTTCTTGCCGAGGTATTCGTCGCCGATATTCAGTCCGCCGGTGAATGCCACTTTGCCGTCCACGACCAGGACCTTGCGGTGGTTGCGGAGGTTGATCTGAATGCGGCGGCGGAGCAGGCTGACCGGCAGGAACGCCTCGTGCCGGCCGCCGGCCCGGCGGAGCTTCCGCAGCCGCCACCACCCGATCCGCCGCGACCCCATGGCGTCGTAGAGCAGCCGGACCTCGACCCCCTCCTTGGCCCGGGC
>DASXAN010000129.1:0-2468 GCA_036406755.1 Gemmataceae bacterium | reverse complement strand
GAGGGCCAGATATGGGCCGGCGAACGCCCACTCGTCGTCCGAGACATCGGTCGGGTACGGCTTCCGTGCGGTCGTCATCCCGCTAACATATGGCCCGACCAGCCCATAAATGCATAACAGGCTCTAGAACATAACCACCGGACCGACACCCGGGAAGTGTTTTTGCCGAGATCAAGGTTCCCCATGCCCTATCGAGCCGGCCGCGGCCCGCGGGAGGCATTACTATGCCCGGCACGCGCGACAACGCGGAAACCCGGCGATTGATTTTGGAACCGGTTATTTCGCGGCGAGCGCCTTGAGCCGGACGTTCGCCACGTCCCACATGTAGTCGGGCACCTTGTACTTCTCGACCGCCTCGGCCAGGTACTCCTTCGCCTTCGCCGCGTCGCCTTCGGCCTCGAAGAACAGGCCGACGTACAGCCGGGCGTAGAACCGGGCCGCGGTGAGCCGGTCCCCGGCCAGCCCGGCCCGGTCGGCCGCGTCGATGACGTCTTGCGGCTTGAGCCTGCCGGCGAACATCTCCAGCACCTGCGGCATCGGCACCCGGGCGTCCCCGGTCACCGGCAGGAGCGCCTTGCGGGCCGTCTCCCGGCCCGCCGCCCGGGCGGTGCACAGGTAGTGCCAGGCCGAGTTCTCCACGTCCTGCGGGTTGACCGTCCGGTGCAGGTCGAACTGCTTGGCCCCGTCGGCGTACCGCCCGGCGCAGTACAGGGCGATGCCCCGCCGCCAGTGGTCCGGGGCGCGGCCCGGGCGGGCGGCCAGGAAGGCGTCGAAGTCGGCCACCGCCTCCCGGAACTTCCCGAGCTTCAGGTGCGCGTCCCCGCGGGCGTCGTAGACGGCGGCCTGCTTCGGGTCGCGGCCGAGGGCCGCGGTGAACGCCCGGACGGCCGCGTCGTACCGCCCGGCGGCGGCGTACGCCCGCCCGGCTAAGGCCGGGGCGGTCGGGTCGTTCGGGGCAGCGTCCGCCGCCCGCTGGGCGAGGTCGGCCGCCTGGTCGTACTTCCCGGCCCGGAACGCGGAAGCGGCGTCGGCGAGGAGGCGGCTGGGCTCGTCGGCCCGGGCGGTAGGGAGGAGGCAGGCGGCGGCGGCGAGCACGGCGGCGGTGTGGCGCATGGCGGATGCTAGGCGGAGGGCGAGTGAGATGATGATACCGCGCGGAGGCGGCCGGAGCGACGGATGTCACGCGTCCACGGCCGGGAGGCGTTGACGAGGTGGGCCCGGTGTTGCGGCGGCCGTGGCGGCGTTACCGGCGCTAGGAGGCGGCGCGTGCCGGCCCAGGTACGGCCGGTAGACGATGGTGCGGCTCGGCAGCTCTCGCGCGAATTGTTGCGAAGCTTGGTACACCCAGCGGGGGTACGGCAGATGCCTTGACACCGGCGATCACCCGTCGCCGGCCACCTCGGCCAGGCTGGCCCGGACGGCGTCGGCCAGGGCCCGCTGCGCCGGCGGGACGTGGGCACCCCGCTTCCATAGGAACCCGACCCGGGCCGGGCCGAACCACGGGTTGAGCGACCGCACCCCCAGCCCCTGGTAGAGTGGGCCGCGGCCCGTCCCCACCGTGATCCCCACCCCCAGCCCGGCCCGCACGCACGACAGCGTATACTCGTCGCTGCTCGTCTCCGCCACCACGTCGGCCGCCCCGGTCAGGCCGTTGCGGTGCAGCACTTCCTGCACCCGGTGTCGCGAGTACGCCCCCGGCTCCCCGAGCACGAGCGGGTACCGGACGACCCGGGCCAGCGGCACGGCCCGGGCCCGGGCGAGCGGGTGGCGGCGGGGCGTGACCAACAGGAACGACACCGCCCCGGCCGGCTCGTAGGCGACCGCCGGCGGCGGCGGCCGGTCCGGCCCCGGCTCCAGGGTGACGGCCACGTCCGCCTCGTCCCGTAGCACCCGCGGCTCGACCTCGTCGATGCCGGTGTAGAACAGCCGCAGCCGGGTGCCCGGGTAGCGGGCCCGGAACCGGCGGGCGGCCCGGCTCACTTCCTCGGCCAGCACCCGCAGGTTGGTGACCAGCGTGAGTCGCCGCGGCGCGGACCCGTCCTCCTGCTGGATCACGTCCCGGGTGGCGGCCAGCCCGGCCAGCAGCGGGCGGACCAGGTCGAGCAAGCGCTCGCCCAGAGCCGTCGGCCGCACTTTGGCCCCGTCCCGCTCCAGCAGCCGGCCGCCGTAATGCCGCTCCAGCCCCTGCACCTGCTCCCACACGGCCGGGCTGGTCAGGAACAAGGCCCGGGCGGCGGCCGCGTACCCGCCCCCGTCGCACACGGCGCAGAAGCTCCGCAGCTGGGTCAGGCTGAGGTCCTTGTACGGCCGCCGCTTTGGACCGGGCATGGCAGGTGCCGTTCGGGAAAACCGAATGATCGTAAGGCGGAACCAAATTCCATTTAACGGTGTCGGCGGGTAAAGTGCAACGCCATGCCCGGCCATGAACGCCTCTCCCGCCGTGGGCGGGGCCTCTCCGCCGCCGGGCC
>DASXAN010000128.1:0-2932 GCA_036406755.1 Gemmataceae bacterium | reverse complement strand
GATCATCCCCGGCGGGACGATCCAGCCGACCGCGTCGTTCACGTCCAACCGCACCATCCTCATGCCGACGCTCACACCCATCCTGCTCGTCCCGGCCGGCGTGAACTGGACGGTCAGCGGCAACTTCACGTCGCAGACGACGGCGGCGACGCCGCTGAAGGACGGGCCCGGCGACCTGACGCTGACCGGCGTGAACACGTTCACCGGCGGCTACCAAAGTGGCATCTCCGGCCCGGCCGTCCGCGGGTCGCTGACGGCCGCCGGCCCGAACGCCGGCCGCACGATCCTGAGCGGGCCGAACGGGTCGATGCCGCTGGCCGCGTCCGTCTTGTCGCTGGAGGGCGGCGAGGTCGTGCTGGACAACTCGGCCGCCGTCAACAACAACCGCATCGGCAGCGTCACCGTCGGCGTGATCGGCGGCAACGTCCGGCTCATCGGCAACGCCGCCGCCCCGGTGAACGAGGCGGTCGGGGCGCTGTCGATCAACAACGCCAACAACCAGTACGGCGGCACCCTGACCCTCGTCACCCCGGCCGGCAGCGGCCAGAGCACCACCCTGACGGCGCTGAACTTCACCAACCAGACGGCCCCGAACGTCGGCACCCTGTTCGTCCGCGGCACCAACCTCGGCGCCGCCAGCGGCGACCGCACGGCCGTCGTCTTCGCGACCAACCCGGCCCAGACGAACGGCCTGATCCCGGCCATGGTCGGGGCCACGTCCGAGACGTCCGAGCCGACCGACTTCCTGACGACCACGCCCGCCGGGACTCAATTCGCCCTGACCCCTTTCACCGCCTACACGCCGTCCGGCACGCTCACCGGCACCGGCGGCAGTGCGACCGCCACCTACGACGTGACCACGCCGGTTTCCGGCCTGGCGGCGACGAGTTTGGCCAACGCCCTGCGGATCAGGCCGGGCGGGTCGGTGGACCTGAACGGCAGCACCATGACGCTGACCACCGGGGACGTCCTGGCGACCGGCGGGGCCAACGGCGGCATCGCCAACGGCACCCTGTCGTACGGGACCGGCGTCCCCGCCCGGTTCGTCGTCGCCGCCGGCAGTGATTTGACCGTGACCGCGGCGATCAACGGGACGACCGGCGGGCTGGTCAAGACCGGCGGCGGCGTCCTGACGCTCGGCGGCCCGGTGACGATGACGACCGGGCTGATCGGCGTCGGCCAGGGGACGCTCCGGTACGGGGTGGCCAACGCCCTGCCGACGACCTCACTGGTGTTCGTCAACGCCGGGGCGACGCTCGACCTGAACGGCACCAACTCCACGATTGCCGGCCTGAACGGGTACGGGACCGTCAACCTGGGGACTGGCGGCACCCTGACGCTCAACGTCGGCACGGCCCCGGCCCTGGGCCTGGGCGGCCCGTTCGTCGGCGACGCCACCAGCACGCTGGTCAAGGCGGGCACGGCCAACCAGACCGTCAACGGCAACAGCACCGGCTTCGCCGGCGCCGTGAACATCCTCAACGGCACGCTGACCACCAACTCCAACCTCGGCCTGGGCACCGGCCCGATCCAGCTCGGCGACACGGCCGGGGCCAACCGGGCGCAGTTGACCCTCGGGGCGACGGTGAGTTCCTTCGGCAACCCGATCACCGTCCCGGCCGGCAGCTCCCCCACTTCGCCGCACACGCTGACCGCGCCGGCCGGCATCGCGACGATTGCGAGCAACATCGTCATCAACAACACCGGCTCGTCGGCCACGTCGGGCGGGTTCACCGCCACCGGCGTCGGCCTGCAGTTGAACGGGACCAGCGGCCCCAACGGCGGCAACGCCATTCAGACGGGGACGATCAGCGGCCCCGGCGGCATCTACCTGTTCTCGGGCAACTGGACGTTCAACGGCAACAACACCTACTCCGGCGGGACGTTCATCGACGCCACCACCGCCAACGCGGTCGGCATCGGCATCGACTCCACGCCGACGAGCGGGACCGTCACCAGCGGCCCGTTCGGCACCGGGCCGGTGTCGTTCTCGACCGGGTTCGGGTCGAACCTGCGGGCCGACGGCGGCCCGCGGACGATCGGCAACACGATTCAGCTGTCGGCCACCGGCGGGTACTTCGGCGTGTCCGGGACCAACCCGCTGACGTTGAACGGCCCGATCGACTTCCAGGGCGGCACCGTGCAACAGGCGTTCTACATCATGAACACGACCGGCACGACGATCAACGGCCCGATCCAGAACGGCTCCGGCGGGTTCGCCAAGAACGGCCCCGGCGGCCTACTCCTGACCGGCAACAACACTTATTCCGGCACGACCACGGTCAATGCCGGGACGCTATCCGTGCAAAACACCGCCGGGTCCGGCACCGGGTCCTCAAGCCTAGTGGTCAATTCGGGGGCCATCCTGTCCGGCACCGGCACGGTCGGCGACGGCTCGGCCGTGACGGTGACGGTGAATTCCGGTGGCGTGGTCCGTCCGGGCGCCGTGACCGGCATCCCCCTGACCGTCAACAGCACCGGCAACGTGTCGTTCTCCCCCGGCAGCACGGAACAGGTGATCGTCGGGTCCAGCGGGGGCCTCGGCGGCAAGTTGCGGGTCACCGGCGGGGGGACGATGGACCTCTCCGGCCTGTCGGCCGCGGCCCCGATGAACCTCTTCCTGACGACCTTCACCGGGGTGTCCGGCCACACCCCGTACTCGCTGGTGGTCATGGACTCGGGGTCCACGCCGATCGTCTTCCCCGCCGGCGGGTTCAGCCCGAGCCTGTTCAGCGTGACGGCGAACTTCGGCACGGACGCGGGGTTCACAGTGACGAACCCGGCGGCGGGCGTGATCGTGGTGGGGTTCTCGCCGGTGCCGGAGCCGATGGGGGTGCTGGCCGTCTGCGCCGCCGCGGCGGGGGTGGCTGGCTGGGTGCGGCGGCGGCGAGGATAGCCCGTGTAGCGGGGAGCCGGAGGCGACCACGCGGTC
>DASXAN010000127.1:0-2177 GCA_036406755.1 Gemmataceae bacterium | reverse complement strand
CGCATCAGCTCGTTGTCGTCCGATTTCAGACAGACGCTCACGCCGGAATCGCGGAGCAGCCGGGCCCCGTACGGGATGGCGTCGTAGGCTTCGATCTTGTACGCCCACCAGTCGCTGAACAGGCTGACGCTCGCCCCGTGGCGGGCAATCTCCGGCGCGACCTTGTACCCCTCGAGGACGTGCTGTAGCGACTGGACCTTCACGTCGAACCGGTCCGCGACGCGGAGGAGCATGAGAATTTCGTCGGCCCGGTAGCAGTGGCAGTGGACCTTGAGGTCGCCCTTGAGAATGTCCGACAGCGCCTCCAACCGCAGGTCCCTGCGCGGTTCCGCGGCCGGCTTGCCGTCCCGCTTCGCCTGCTCGTACTCGTCCCAGGTCTTGCGGTACTCTTGCGCCTCCGTGAACGCCCGCACCAGCACCGCCTCGACACCGAGCCGCGTATTCGGGAACCGGCCGTCGGTCCGCTTGACGTTCTCGCCGAGGGCGAACTTCACCCCCCGCGGACCATCGGTCACGATCAGCTCCCGACCCGGCCGACCGTACTTCATTTTCAGCACCGCGTCCTGCCCGCCGATGCAGTTCGCGCTGCCGTGCAGGATGCGGGCGGTGGTCACGCCGCCGGCCAGGGCCCGGTAGATTTGCACGTCTTCGCCCTCGATCACGTCGCGGATGCGGACCTCCGGCACGACCGACAGCGAAAACTCATTCACCCCGCCGGAGACGGCGTAGTGGCTGTGCGTGTCGATGATTCCCGGCATGACGAACATGCCGGCCGCTTCAATGACGGCCATCCCCGGGTCGGCCGCCAGGTTCGGCCCGACGGCCGCGATCTTGCCGCCGCGGACCAGCACGTCGGCGGCCGGCAGGGTGCCGTTGGTCACGGTCAGCACCGTCGCGCCGCGGATCAGCACGTTGCCGCCGGTTTGCAGGGCGGGCTTGCGGTCGGCCTCGATTTCCGTGTTGATGTCCTCCCACGACGGCGGGCCGACGAACGGCATGACCTTGATCGTCTCAGCCCGAGCCCGAGCGCCGCCGGCGTTCCTCCCCGGCCGGCGTTCGGCATCGGACGCTTGCTCGCGCGGCGGGGCATCGAACTGGAACCGGACGCCGTCCGCGAACACCATCCGCACCTGCGTCTTGGCGTCATGGAAGTCGCCGGTCATGACTGCCAGGTGGGCAGGACGGCCGGCCGCGATGCGGCCGAGCTGGCCGTCCGCCCCGAGCAGGGCGGCAGGGGCTGTCGTCAATGCCGTCAGGGCCGCCTCCGGTGGCAAGCCGGCGTCGATCACCTTCCGCAGGTTCGTCGTGAACCTCTCCCAGGGCCGGTCGCCGGTCAGGCCGCCGGCGGCGATGATGAACCGGACCCCCGCGTCGTGCAGCCGCTTGGCCGTCTCCACCTCGACCTGTCGCAGTCGCTGCCGCTCGTCCCGCACTCGGCGCGGCACGTCCTTCTCTCGGTCGACGTCCGGCTCGGCGAATTCGATCCGCAGGATGACCGGCACGTTCTCCGCCTTAAGGCGGTCGGCGACCTTCCAGGCGTCGCGGCCGCCGTAGATCACCGGCTTCAGGTGGAACTCGGCGGCGAAGTCGAGGGCGCGGTGGATGCCATCCCGGCCGTCGGCGTCGAAGACGACCGGGATTTTCCCGTCGAGCACCGGCAACAGTGCCTCCAAGGACGGGTCGTAAGGCGGCCGGCGGCCCGTGCGGCCGGCCGCCTCGTAGGCGGCGTGCTGGCGCTGGTAGTGGCCGGCGTCGAGCAGCGTCTGCCGCAGGTGGGCGACCACCCCCATGAGTGACCTTGGGTAGCCCTCGCCGGAGCCGAAGTTGATCTTGAGCGCCGCGTGCTGTGCCACCGGAGCCCGCAAGATCGCCTCGCGCGGCGCGGCCCCGCTCAGGCTGACAAGGGCGCTCTGGCCGCTGAGGATATCGGCGGGCGGCGCGGCGAGGTGGGCTGTGAACCCGGCCCGCCGCCAGCCGTCGGCCTGCTCGTCCTCGTTCTTCAGAGCCGCGTTGACGGCGAACTCGGGCGTCAGTCCCTTGCGGTTGTCGGCCTTGGTCGCCGCCAGAGCTTCGCTGGCGAAGTCCTCCGGGGCGGCCGGTCCGATCTCCGACCGCCGTAGGCCCGCATCGAAGCCCCAGTGGCTACAGGCGTCCACGAAGCCCGGGCATACAGTCAG
>DASXAN010000126.1:0-8761 GCA_036406755.1 Gemmataceae bacterium | reverse complement strand
CTCCGCTCCGCGGACTCCGCGTCGCGGCTAACCCAATGCCGGAGAACACGGAGGTTCGTGACCATGAAATCGTTGCTCACCCTCGCTGCGGCGCTGGCCGCGGCCCTTCCTGCGGCCGCGGCCGATGCACCGTCGCCGGTCGTCACCATCGAGCTCGGCAGCCGGCAGGCCCAGGGCGTGCCGACCCGGTCGGGGTTCAACCACACCGGCGGCGGCAACATCGACGTGCAGCAGCCGGCCCCGGACACGCTCGTCATCACCATGACCGGCGTCGCCGTGGCCGGCGGCTGCCCCGGAAAGGACTCGGTCGCGGCGCTGGCATTCGACCTGTGCCAGGAGTTCGAGGTGGCGATCGCCAAGCCGGACGTGAAGCGGGCGAAGCTGACGATCGAGGCCCGCGTCATCGGCCTGTTGCGGAGCCACGAGAAGGGCGGCGGGTCGGCGGCGATCACCTGCCCGGCCCACGCCTTCGTCGCCCCGAGCGGCGTCGTCGGCGATGCGGCGGCGGTGGTCGAGGTGAGCTTGCCGGGGCGGGCCGTGGCCGGCGGCGAGAACCTGTCGGTCAACGACAAGTGCGGGCCGGTGGCGGCCCTCGTCTCGGCCGGCAAGTACACGCTCCGGGAGGCGTTCGGGGTGCAGGCGGCGCACCCGAAGAAGGTGCTGCCGTGCAAGGCGGCGTCGGCCGAGTTCGCCCCGGACCCGGCCCTGGACCCGCTGTGGATCAGCTACTGGGAGCCGTTCCACGGGGCGGCGAAGAAAGACTTCGGGTTCCAGGTGACGATCAAGGTGGCGGCCGAGTAGGCGTGGCGGCTACCGCGTCGGCGGGGCGGCCGGTTCCGGGCCGCGGACCGTGACGAGGTACGCCACGATGTTCTTCTCCTCGTCGGGCGTTAGCTGCGCGCCGTAGGTGGCCACCATCTTGTGGACGACCGTCGCCCACGTCTTCTCCGGAAAACGCGGCTGTGTCAGCACCATCCGCGGCGAATGGCACAGCCGGCACTGGGCCGTGAACTCCTCGCGGTTCGGCCCGGCCGGCACCCGCGGCGGTTCTTCGTACGGCAGGTTGATCGAATAGACGGCGTCGTCGGCGAACTGGTCGGCCGGAGCGGTCGCCCCGCCCGGCGCGCCCGCGGACATGGGGATCGCGAGCCCCAGGACCGCCAGGACGATGACCAGGATTGCCACTGCCCCGATTGCCAGTCGCCGTGCTGCGCCCGTCGGCTGCATGGTCGGCCCTCACGCCACGTCGATCGGGAGTTCTTCGATCACGTTCCGCATGTACCCGGAGCGGTTCCAACCCGCGGTGGCCGGCTGCGTCTCGCCCGCCCCGCCGGTCGCCCGGACCAGCAGGCGGTGGTGGCCGTCCCGCTCCGGCCGCCACGTCAGCCGCCAGCGGCGGAAGGAGAACCGGCCGTGGTCGGGGCCGAGCTCCGCCTCCCGCCACGTCGCCCCGCCGTCGGCGGACACCTCCACTCTTCGGATGCCGTCGCCGCCGTCGAAGGCGATGCCCGACAGCGGGCAGGCCGCGTCCACGGGCACGTGGGAACCGGCCGCCGGCGACGTGAAGAACGAGCGGACGTTCAGCCGGTTAATCGGCACCGTCTTCTCGGCGAGGTGGGTCGGCGACTCGACGGCGTTCGGCGTCGTCGGGATGCGGTACGCCTTGCTCATCCAGAACCCGTCGAACGCCTTCGGCAATACGGTGATTTCGGCGAGCGCCTTGACCCAGTAGGTCGAGTACCAGCCGGGGACGATCAGCCGCACCGGGAAGCCGTTGAGCATCGGCAGCGGCTCGCCGTTCATCTCGTAGGCGACGAGGATGTCCGGCTCGCGGGCCTTGTCCACGTGGAGCGACTTGGTGAAGTCGGGCACGGTCGGGTAGCCGCTGCGGTCCAGGGCGGCGAAGGCGACGTCCACGGCCCCGGCCTTGACCCCTGCCCGGCGGAGCAGGTCGCGCAAGGGGACGCCGGTCCAGCGGGCGTTGCCCATCGCCCCATTGGTCCACTGGCCGCCGGCCGGGTGCGGCTCAAACAGGCCGCGGGAGTTGCCCGAGCACTGGCAGACGGCGACGACTGACGCCGGCTCCATGCCGCGGAGGTCGTGCAGCGACAGCTCCAGCGGCCGGTCCACGTGGCCGGCGACGCGAAGCCGCCACGTCCGCAGGTCCACCGACGTGGGGATGAACTGCAAGTGCCAGCGGACGAAGAACGCCTCGTTGGGCGTCAGGTCGTCGCGGAAGTACCGCCACGGGGTTTCCAGGTTCGGCGGCCGGTCGCCGAGCACCCGCAGCGGCACCTTACCGGGGAACCGCAGCGGCGCGTCGGCCTCGCTCTGGCCCCCGGAGGGCGGTTGACGGGAACACCCGGGGCCGAGGGCCAGGCCGAACCCGGCGGTGGCGGCGCAACGCAACCAGTGACGGCGATCGATCAACATGGAAGTCCTTCGAGGTAGGCTCGGTGGTTTTCTAGGGGTTGCCTGGCGGACGGTCCAGGCCGCGGCGTCGCGTCGGTCGGAACGCCCGGAATCCTGGCGCGGTCGGCTCACCCCGCGGTAGAATGGGAGCCGGTCACCAGATCATCGTCTGGGCTTGCCGGCCCGAAGAACCATGCTGACGCCGGAACGAGCACCGGTCCGACCGCGGGTGTTGACCCCGGGGAACGGTACGGCCTTGCCGCTGGAGGACGAGGTGCAGGCGCTGGCCGCCGCCGGCACCCGCGGCGTCGTCTACGTGGCCGGCCCGATCGGGTCGGGCAAGACGACGGCGCTGCGCCACCTGGCGGCCGTCCTGCCGGCAGAACTGCCGGTGCGCGTGGCCGCCGAATCGGAACCGGACGCCGGACATGATGTAGCGGATCGTGCTGGACCAACTCGCGAACCACCCGTCGCTGCCGGACGCCTGGGCAGCCCTGGGCCAGCACCTGCGAGCCCACCTCTCGGACGCCGACCTCGTGGAGCGGGCCCACAGCGCGTGCCTGAATGCCCGGTCAACTGATCCCGTCGGATCATCGACCTGGGCCGGCGGCCCTTTATTTGTTGGCGCGGACCGCCGGCCTGGGGAAACTACACACGGTCCGAACCGGCTCACGATTCGTATGCGGGCTTGGGCCAGTGCCGGTCCGGTGCATTGGGGCGGGAGGCCTTAGCGGTGGATGTCGTCACATTCTTGACCGATTTCCAAGACTACTTGGCTCCCCGGCTCGATACCTACGAGCAAGCGATCTACCTGTATGTCTTTCGGCATAGCCGACTCATCGAGCGCGATGAAATTGTGCTGGGCTTCAAGTCCGCACGGCTTCGGATGGCCACGGGCATCGGCGAGAAGGGTAAGCCGATGGCTCAGAATACCTGCTATGAGAAGCTCCGTAGTCTGCAAGCGAAAGGATGCCTTGAAATCGTCACTGTGGAGCGAAGCGGCTCCCGTATCCGACTGCGGTTGCCGTCGGAGATTCCCGGCGTGATTCCTGATCCGGCAACACCTGACGCGCTCGATCTGGAGGAGATTGACTTCTTCACTGTGGCGGAGAATCGGACGCAGATCCTGCTCCGTGAAGGCCACAGGTGCTTCTACTGTCTTCGCTCCCTGTCCGCCGACAATCAAGTCATCGAGCATGTGGTGTCGCGGCCGGAGGGCAACAACAGTTACCGCAACGTGGTGGCGGCCTGCCGGTCGTGCAACAACCGCAAAGGGGATTCGGACGCAGAGGATTTCTTCCGCGTTCTCTACCGCGAGGCGTTTCTGTCAAGTGACGAGTTCGAGCAACGGCTAGCGCACCTGCAGCGTCTACGGGCGGGTGAGTTGCGACCGGCAGTACCGCAACCGGTACTGGTTCAGAACCTGCCATGAGCCGCTGACTGCGCACGGCGTCGCAAAACGGCGACCAGTAGCAGCACTTCCGGCGCTGCCGGGCCATTCTCGAGGACCGAATCGGCGGTGACGAGTGAACCGTCAGTCCGGTGACATTGGCCTGGTCGGCGGCCGCCTGCGGAACGGGTTGCCGACGATCCGGCGCAGCAGTTCGGCCTGCCTGACCTGCTCCCCGCGGATCGACGCGGCCCAGCCGGCGGCCTTCAAAGACGCCTCGTAGGCGTACGTCGCCGCGTCGAGGTCGGACTGCCCGGGCGCGAGTTCGGCGAACTGCTCGACGACCGTCCGGTCGTGCGGCGGGGCCGTCACCAGCGGGCCGATCCGCTGCCAGCACTGCCGCACGAACTCGACCAGTTGTTCGCGGCTGACCTTCCCCATGAGGAAGTCGAGCAGCACGTCCGGGTCCCGACACGCGAACCACTCGGCTTCCGTCATGGCTTGGTCCCTTTCGCCCCGGCCGGCCGGCGGCGGGAGAAAAAGGTGGAAGGGACCGGCTGTCACTCGATCCCCCCACCCCCGTCACCCGGCGGACCGGGCGCCGTCCCTCCGTGGCTCACCGGGCCGGCAACTCGCGGTCGAGCCGCAGGTTCACGTCCAGCACGTTCACCAGTGCGTCGCCGCCGGCCAAGCCGGCCAGCGGCCGGGACGCGGCGGCCTGCACGATGGCCTGGACTTGTTGCCGCACCCGCGGCCGGTCGGCCTCGGTCGCTGACCGGGCCGTGGCGACGCGGTCGAGCTGATAGCGGGCGTTCCGCAGCGTGATGTGCGGGTCCAGGCCGGAGCCAGACGCCGTCACCATGTCGGCCGGCACCGGCTCCAGCTTCGCGTCGCGGTGCTCTTGGAGCCAGGCGTCGAAGAACACGCCGGCCACGTCCTTTCCCGGAAACACCCGCGCGTGCCTCGCCGCGAAGCTGGCGAAGAACTGCACGGCCACAGCGTCCGGGCTCTCCTCGACGTTCGGCACGTCGCCGTCGGCGTTGTCCTTCCGCCACGCCTCCAGCACGTCCGGGTTGGCCTGGGCGTAGTCGGCGACGAGCTTCTTCGTCGTGTCGTCGGTTTTCACCCACTCGGCCGCCAGCGTCGGGTTGTCGGTGGCCCAGGCGGCGAGGCGGTCCTTTTCCGCGAACCACACCTCGACGTCCGGGCCGACCGGCTTGCCGTCGGTGTACTTGACGATCGGCCCGAGCTGCCGGGCGACGCGGAATCGCAGCTTCGGGTTGTTCGCCCCCCAGTTCGACGCCCCCGACGCGGCGGCGTTGTACACGGCGGCCGACGGGCGGGGCCAGAAGTAGCGGTCGGCGGTGAAGTTCTGCGCGATCAGCCGCGACCCGATCGGCTTGCCGCCCACCTCGACGAGGCTGCCGTTTGCTGAGTCGTGGAACACGACCTGGCCGACGCCCAGCAGGACCAGCGGGTACAGCACCGAGCAGAGTATCAGTGTGAGGGCGACGAGTATCAGGTTGGAACGCAGGTGAGAGGTCATTTGTGTCTCCGAACCCACCCGCCGCCGCGGGTGGGCTTTTCGGGTTTGTCGGGCGTCAGGCGATCCCCGTCAGCGCGAGGAGCATGTCGATCAGCTTGATGCCGACGAACGGCACGACCACGCCGCCGAGGCCCCAGATCAGCAGGTTCCGCCGCAACAGGGCGTCCGCGCCGACAGGACGGTATCGCACACCCTTGAGCGCGATCGGAATCAGGCATGGGATGACGACCGCGTTGAAGATCACCGCCGACAGGATCGCCGACGTGGCCGACGTCAGGTGCATGACGTCGAACGCCTTCAGCCACGGCAGCGTCTCGGCGAACAGGGCCGGAACGATGGCGAAGTACTTCGCGATGTCGTTAGAAACCGAGAACGTCGTCAGCGCCCCGCGGGTCATTAGCAGCTGCTTGCCGACCTCGACGACCTCGATCAGCTTGGTCGGGTCGCTGTCGAGGTCCACCATGTTGCCGGCCTCCTTGGCCGCCTGGGTGCCGCTGTTCATGGCGACGCCGACGTCGGCCTGGGCCAGGGCCGGGGCGTCGTTGGTGCCGTCCCCCATCATCGCCACCAGCTTGCCGCCGGCCTGCTCCTTGCGGATGTAGGCCAGCTTCGCCTCCGGCGTCGCCTCGGCGATGAAGTCGTCCACCCCGGCCTGCTTGGCGATGCTCTGAGCCGTCAGCGGGTTGTCGCCGGTGACCATCACCGTCCGCAGGCCCATCTTGCGGAGCCGGTCGAACCGCTCGGCGATGCCCGGCTTGAGGATGTCCTCCAGCACGACCAGCCCGGCGACGCGCCTGCCGTCGCAGACGAGCAGCGGCGTCGCCCCCTGGCTGGCGACGGCATCCACCTGCCCCTTCCAGCCTGTCGGCAACGTGCCGTCCTGCCGCTCGACGTGGCGGACGACGGCGTCCGGGGCGCCCTTACGGATCACCCGGCCGTCGGGCAGGTCCACGCCGCTCATGCGGGTCTGGGCGGTGAAGGCGACGAACCGGGCGCCGGGCGGCGGGTCGGCCGGCCGGCGGCCGTTGTCCGGCGAATCGTCGTACAGCTCGACGATGCTCTTACCTTCCGGCGTCTCGTCGGCCGCGCTGGCCAGCGCGGCCAGGTGCCCGACCTCGGCCGCCGCCATGTCGCGCAGCGGGACGAACCGTGTCGCCCGGCGGTTGCCCATCGTGATCGTGCCGGTCTTGTCGAGCAGCAGCGTGTCCACGTCCCCGGCCACCTCGACCGCCTTGCCGCTCTTGGCGATGATGTTCGCCCGCAGCGCCCGATCCATGCCGGCGATGCCAATGGCCGCCAGCAGCGCCCCGATCGTCGTCGGGATCAGGCACACGAGCAGGGCCACCAGCGTCGGGATGTCGGTCCCCAGGCTCGGCACTCGGTCCGCCCCGACGAATGCGGCCATGTACCGCTCGGTGTGCCGGGCCAGCGGCCAAAGGGTGGCCGTGACGATCAAGAAGATCAGGGTGAACGCGGACAGCACCAGCGATAGGGCGATTTCGTTTGGCGTCCGCTGCCGGGCGGCACCTTCCACCAGCGCGATCATGCGGTCGAGGAATGATTGGCCGGCGCTGGCTGTGATGCGGACTACGATCATGTCCGACAGGACGCGGGTGCCGCCGGTGACGCCGGACCGGTCGCCGCCGGCCTCGCGGACAACGGGGGCCGATTCGCCGGTGATCGCCGACTCGTCCACCGACGCGATGCCTTCGATGATTTCGCCGTCGCCCGGGATCATCTGCCCGGCTTCGACCACCACTTCGTCGCCGGCTTTCAGGTCGGTGGAGACCGTTTCCTCGATCGCGGCATCCCGGCGGCGGAACGCCGGCGTGGCCTGGCGGGTCTTGCGGAGGGTGTCGGCCTGGGCCTTGCCGCGGGCCTCGGCCAGGGCTTCCGCAAAGTTGGCGAACATGACCGTCAGGAACAGCCAGACGTCGAGCTGGATCAGGTAGCCGAGGGTGGCTCGCGTCGAGGCCGGGTCGATCAGCTTGACCACGGTGTAGACCACCGACAGGGCGGTGCCGACCTCGACCACGAACATGACCGGGTTCTTCCACAGGATGTCCGGGCGGAGCATGACGAAGGCCCGCCGCAGGGCGAGCTTGAGCAGGTCCGGCTGGAACAGGCCCATCCGCCGGCTCTCGCGGCGGGCGAGCTTGGCCGCCCGGGCGTCCGGGCCGGCGGCGGGCATCAGGGCGGCGTATGCGAGCTTGCGATCGGTCATGACTGAACTCTCTCGGTTAGCCGCGACGCGGAGTCTTCGGAGCGGAGCGCTCCGCTGCGCGTCGCGGCTAACCCCCAAATGGCAGCGGCCCCAGGTGCTCGGCGATCGGTCCCAGTGCCGCCGCCGGCAGGAACAGCAGCGCCCCCACCAGTACGATCGTCCCGAATAACACGAAGCCGAACGTCACCGTGTCCGTGCGCATGGTGCCGGTCGTGAACGGCGTCGGCTTCTTCGCCGCCAAGCTCGCGGCCAGGGCCAGCGGGGCAATGATCGGCACGAACCGGCTGACCAGCATCACCAGCCCCGTGGCCAGGTCCCAGTACAGGGCGTACGGGGCCGGCGGCGACGGATTCGCCTTGGCATCATTGAACCCGTAGGTGTCGCCCAGCCCCTCGAACCCGGAGCCGTTGTTGGCCGACGCCGATGTGAACTCGTACAGGGTTTCACTCAATCCGTGGGCGGCCGGGTTGTTCGCCGACTTCTCGGCCCAGCCGGTTGCGGCGAACAGGCCGGCTGGGCCGAGGACCATGAGCGGGTGGACGAGCAGGGCGAGCATGGCCAGCTTCATCTCGCGGGCCTCGACCTTCTTGCCCAGGTACTCCGGCGTCCGCCCGACCATCAGCCCGGCGAGAAAGACGCCGACGATCAGGTAAACGAGCAGGTTGATGAGCCCGACGCCGACGCCGCCAAAGATGCAGTTGAGCCACATGCCGGTCAGCGGCGCCAGCCCGGCCAACGGGTTGAGGCTGTCGTGCATGGCGTTGACGGAGCCGTTCGACGTGCAGGTGGTGATCGCCGCCCAGGTCGCGCCGGCCGACGGCCCGAACCGCAGCTCCTTGCCCTCCAGGTTGCCGGTCGATTGGTCCACCGGCAGGCCGGCTCGGGCGGGGGCGGCCACGTCCTTCGTGACCGCGTTGCCGTCTTTGTCGAGCCCGGCGACTTGCAGGCCGACAAGGGCGGGTCGGTCGGTCAGGCCGAGGTTCGGCCGGCCGGTGTCGGTGACGACGGCCCAGCCCGTCAGGCCGGCGAGCATGAGCAGCGACACGGCGTAGATGACGGCGGCGTGCCGGCGGTTGCCAATCATCCGCCCGAACATGACGACCGTCGCCATCGGGACGAGCAGGATGCCGACGCATTCGACGATGTTGGTGAGTCCTGTCGGGTTTTCGAGCGGGTGGGCCGAGTTGGC
>DASXAN010000125.1:0-1522 GCA_036406755.1 Gemmataceae bacterium | reverse complement strand
GCAAAGCGCTCGACCTCCAGCGGCGGCTGGCGGACGGCCCGGACGCCGACGCCGACGACCGGGTCGAGGTGGCGCGGACGCTCCACCTGCGCGGCCTACTTCTACTCGCCAACGACAAGCCGGCCCAGGCCGAAACCGCCTTCCGCGAGGAGGCCCGACGGGCCGACGCCGCAACGGCGGAACAGCCGGGCAGTCTGAAGCCGCGGGCCCGTGCGGTACTCGCCCGGTTCCGCCTCGCCGACGTCCTCGAGCAGACCGGCCGGCGGGACGAGGCCGATGCCCTGTGCCGTCGGGCTTTGGCCGAACAGCGAGCCTTGGTCGCCGCCTCGCACGGGGACGCTGAGCACCGGCGGAACGCGGCCTCGATGGCGACCGCGCTGGCCGCATTCCGCGAGCCGACCGACCCGGACGCGGCCCACCGGCTCCTAGAAGAAGTCGTCCGGGACGAAGTGGCCGCAGCCGGGTCCCGGGCGGCCGCCGGGAGCCCGCCGCTCCGCAAGGCCTTCATGAACCTGGGGGCCTTCCTGAACCGACAGCGGCGGCACGCCGGCCTGCTCCAACTCGCCAACGATCTCGCCAAGACCACGCCGGACGATTGCAACGAGGTCTACAACGCGGCCTGCTTCGCCGCCAACGCCGCCGCCGCCGCCCAGGATGACCGCGGCCTGTCCGACGCGGACCGCGGCAAACTCGCGGACGCGTGCGGCCGGCGGGCGGTCGAATTGCTCCAGCGGGCCGTGCAGGGCGGCTATACGAAGCGCGACCACATGGCCGAGGACATGGACCTTGACCCGCTCCGGGGCAGACCGGATTTTCAAGCGTTCTGGGCCGACCTGGACCGCCGCAAGCCCGGCAAGCCGTTGACCGCCGACCGCGTGCTGGCCGGCTACTGCAAGCAGTACGAGTCGGCCGTCGCCGGCTACGACAGCCGACGCGGCCGCGCCCTGACCGAGGCGGAGCGGCGGCTGGTCGAACGGTCCAAGCCCAACCCGGCCGACTTCGCCCCGCGGTTTCTCAAGTTCGCCGCCGACCACGCCGCGGACCCGGCGGCGGTCGAGGCGCTGGCGTGGGTGTTAGAAAACGTCGAACCCGGCGGTGCCGGCCTGGAGCTTCGCAACCAGGCGCTCGGCGTCCTTGAGCGCGAGCACATGAACAAGCCGAATCTGGCCGCCGTCTGCGAACGACTCGCCGAATCGCCGTCGGCGGAGTGCGAGCGGCTGCTGCGGGCCGTGAGCGAGCGGCATGCCAGCCCGGAGGCCCGCGGGGCAGCCGCCGTGGTGCTGGCCGACGCCCTGGCCCAGCGGGCGCAAGAACAGTATGCGACCGACCGCGCGGCGTCCGCCGCGCTGTTCGCCGAGGCCGAGCGGTTGTACGAGTGGATTCAGCGGGACCATGCGGCGGTCGCCTACAGCCAGAGTACGCTGGGCGAGATCGCCCCGGCGAAGTTGCACGACCTGCGGCATCTGGCCGTCGGCCGGCCGGCAATGCCCATTGCCGGCAAGGACCTCGACGGCCGGTCGAT
>DASXAN010000124.1:0-4115 GCA_036406755.1 Gemmataceae bacterium | reverse complement strand
CTCCCCCCCGGCTCGCCGCTTAACGGGGTCATCATTTCGGCGCCACAAAGTCCGCCAGGTACAGCTGCGACGGCGACCGCCCGTCACGGGTCGAGGTCCACATCAGCCGCTTGCCCTCCCGGTCGAACGCCGGCAGCACGTCCGCCCCGGGGGCGTACGTGATTCGCTCCTCCTTGCCCGTGTCCACGTCCAGCCAGTACAGGTCATAGTTCGGCCGGCCGGCCGTGCCGTGGTCGGCCCCGGCGTAGACGACGTGCCGCCCGTCCGGGTGCCAGAACGGCCCCCAGCACACCCACGTCGGCTTGTCGGTCAGCGCCCGCTCACCGGTCCCGTCGGCGTTGATGACGTACAACTGGAGCCGGTCCTTCTCCCTGCGGTCGCTGCGGAACACGACCCGCTTGCCGTCGGGTGAAAAGAACGGCCCGCCGTTGTAGCACCCCTTGGCCGTCGTCAGCTGCCGCGGGTGCGACCCGTCCGCGTTCATGACCCACAGCTGCAGGTCGCCGGTCCGCTGCGAGCAGAAGACGATCTGCTTGCCGTCGGGGGAGTACGACCCCTCGGCGTCGTACCCGGGCGCGTCGGTCAGCCGCTTGAGGTCGGAGCCGTCCGGGTTGGCCTCGAAGATGTCCATGTGCGGGTCGAAGTCCCAGGAATAGCGGCGGCGGTGGCCGGCCTTCCGGTCCTCCTCCCGCTGGCGGTATTCCGGGGCGTACTTGGCGGTCGCCTCCGGGTCGAGGTGGGTGGAGGCGAAGATGATCTTCTTGCCGTCGGGGCGGAAGTATGAGCAGGTGGTCTTGCCCACGCCGGGGCTGACGCGGCGGTAGCGACTGGTGGCCAGGTCTTGCACGAAGATCTGGTAGAACGGGTTGCCGGTGCCCTTCTCCTCGGCCTGATAGATGATCCGGGTGCCGTCGGGGGAGAAGTAGCCCTCGCCGGCCCGGACGAAGTCGGCCGTCACCTGGCGGACGTTGTGCAGGTGGGCAGCCTCCTGCTTCTGCCAGTCGGCGGACGCGGGATCGGCGGCAAGGGCGAGGGCGGCGAGCCAGGCGAGCATGGAGCCTCCGGCGCGGGGTGAATGCGGGGCGTGACGGCATTATAGCCGGGCGGCCGGCGACCGCCGTCTTGACGGCTCCCGGCGGCGCGATAGCACACCACCGACCGCAGGATCGCCCTCCCCCCGCTCGGACTCCATGCCAACCCCCCGTGGAGACCCACACCTATGTTTCGGACTCGCTTCCGCGTCGCCGCGCGCATTGCGCTCGGCCTGTCACTCGCGGCCGCCCCGGCCCGGGCCGTTGACCGCACCTGGACCAATACGGCCGGCGGGAACTGGGGCACCGCCGGCAACTGGAGCGGCGGCGCCGTCCCGACCGCCGCCGACAACGCCCTGTTCACCACCCCCGGCACCTACACCGTCACGCTCAGCGACGCCCGGTCGATCACCGACGTCTCACTGGCCGTCTCGACCGTGACCGTGAACGGCTACGGCGGCAACCTGACCCTCGGCGGCACGATGTCGCTCTCCGCCGGCAACTGGGCCATGGGCGGCGTCCAGGGCAGCCCGGACCAGGTCACCGGCGGGACGATCACCCGCCCGGCCGGCGGCACCGGCACGTTCACGGTCGGCGGCGAGGTGCGGCTGACGAACACCCAGGTCAACGGGTCCGCCCTCAAGTTCGATCTCGGGACGGGCGCGCGGCTGCGGCTGAGCGGGTCGGCCAACTTCCTGCCCGGCAGCGCCGTCACGTTCGCCACGACCGGGCCGGTGTACTCGTCCAACTCCGGCATCACCTACGAGTCCGGCGGCACGCTCGACAACGCCACCGTCAACCTGGGCCGCAACGTCACCCTGGGGACGGTCGGCGGCCAGTCCCTGACCATCGGCCCGAACGCCCTCGTCGTGATGACCGACCCGCAGGTCTCGGGCACCCCGTCGGCCGTCGGGCGGGAGTTCTACGACGGCACCGCCGGCGTCGTGACGCTCACCAACCAGGGCACCATCCGCGCCGCCGCCGGCGCCGCCCTGTACGTCGGCCGGTACTTCGACACGGGCAACAACCCGTCCAACGTCGCCCTCACCAACTCCGGGCTGATCGACTCCCCGGGGTTCACCACCATCAACGCCAACACCTTCACCAACGCCGCCGGCGGCGTGGTGCGGGCCGGCAACGGCGGCGAGGTGTTCGTCTTCGGCCGGGACTCGTGGGCCAACCAGGGCACCTTCGACGTCAGCGGCAACGGCAGCACGCTGCTGCTCGGCGGCACGTTCACCCGGGCCGGCATCGGCACCGTCACCCGCTCGGGGACGACGACGATCGCCATCGACGCCGCCCGGATGGACAACAGCGGCGGCACGTTCGCCCTGTCGCCGGCCACCGGCAACTACCAACTCTGGGGGGAGGCCACGTCCTACGGCGAGATCATCGGCGGGGCGATCTCCGCGACCGGCGGGGCGAAACTGGAAATCCGCCCGGCGCCCGGGAGCAACCAGACCGTCGTGGACGCCGGCTACCTGACCGGGGTGCAGGTCGGGGCAGGGGTGCTGGACTTCTCCGCCAACCTCGGCAAGCTGATCGTCCGGGGCAACACGACCCTGGCGGCCGGGGACACCGTCACCCTGGCCGGCAACAACACCGCCGTGGAGTACTTGCAGACGCAGCAGGTGGACGGGGTGACGTTCGCCCTGTCCGGGGCGGGGAGCCAGTTGGCGGTCTTCGACAACAACACCCTGACTCTCGGCCCGACCACCACCGTGCAGAAGACCGGGAGCGGCAGTGCCAGCCTGGTCGCCGAGTTGGTGTTCCAGACGACCGGCACGCCCGCGATCGACAACCGCGGCACGATCAACGTCCTACAGGGGACGCTGACGCTGAGCCCGTTCAACGGCGGCACGATCACCAACCGCGGCACCGTGCGGGTGGACGCCGGGGCCACCCTAACCGGGGCCCTGCCGACGAACGGCGGCGTCGTCCGCGGCGGCGGACTGATCCAGGGCAACGTCACGTTCACCGGCACCGGCAACGAGCTGCGGCCCGGCCCCGACGCGACCCCCGGCACGCTGACCGTCACCGGCAACGTCGCCCTCAACTCCGGGACGACCTTCTTCGCCCGGCTCAACGGCTCGGCCGCGGGGGCCGGCTACGACCGACTCGCCGTCAACGGCACGGTGGACCTGGGCGGGTCGGCCCTGTCGGCCGTGCTGGGTGGCGGGTACGCCCCGGCCAGCGGAGACAAATTGTTCCTGCTGACCAACGACAGCACCGATGCGATCACCGGGAGGTTCGCCGGCCTGCCGAACGACGGGGCGACGGTGCCGCTCGGCGGCTACGCCGCGACGATCAGCTACTCCGGGGATTCCGCGTCCGGGGCCGTGGCCGGCGGCAACGACGTGGTCCTGTACAACCTCACGCCGGTGCCGGAGCCCGGGACCATGATGAGCGTGGCGGCGACCGCCGCGGCGGCGGCCGTGTGGCGGCTCCGCCGGCGGGCATTCTGGCTGCGGGCCGGATGAGCGGGCGTGTTCCCAGGGTAGGGCCGAGACACGCGGTCCGTGACGGGGGCTGGCGACATGAGGCAAATGTCGTGGTGGGAGCAGCTGACGGCGCCGCTCGGCGGGGGGCAGGGCGGCCCGACGCCGGTGGTGTGGGCCGGGGTGCTGCTCGCGGCCGTTGTGGTCGGCGTTGCCATCGGGTGGTGGCTCCGCGGCCGGTCGGGTCGGGCCGAGGGTAGCGAGCCGTGACGGAGGCGGCGGCGGACGAAATCGAATGCCGCCTGTGCAACCGCCCGTTCCCGCGGCGGCGGCTGACCGAGCACCACTGCCGGCCGAAGGAGAAGGGCGGCACCCGGGCCGACGTCGATCTGCTCTGCCCGCAGTGTCACTCGATGGTCCACGCCACCTACACCAACGAGACGCTGGCGGCCCTGTACCCGACGCTCGGCCGGTTGCGGCTGGCCCCGGAACTGCAACCGTACCTGAAATGGGTTCGCAAGCAGCCGCCGTCCCGCCGCACCCGCAACACCCCCCGCCGCCGCAAGCTCTGACGAACCGGCACGCCCTTCGCTTTCGTTCGCCCTGGTCCGGGCGAGCGGCGGGGCTTGTCCCCGCCGGGTTTGAA